>JAISPL010000020.1 GCA_031274925.1 Syntrophobacterales bacterium
GTTGTTGCGCCTATTTTGAATGTCTTTGCAGCCTCTTCTATATGTATGTCCTTCCTTCCGATATTCTACTACTCTCTTTCTATATTTTATATCATATCCCATTCTTTTACTTTACAAGATGATTAGACCTTTGGGAAGTGGGATGGGTATAACTGATACAAAGTCCATTTCTGATTTGGCTGCTTGAACAGGCGATATTAGTTCTGACACCGGCAGTACCTTTCTGCCGACCGCTAAACCTTCGTAGATGCGTTCCGTATGAATCAGCCCTATACCAGTTCTCTCTCCTCAGACGCAATTCAGAATCATCTTGATAGTTATAGTACGGCTATAACACAGGGCTTTCTCACGCTCAGCCCGAGGTTCACAGTAAGATATTTTGCTGCTTTCTTCTTTGTCTCGGGCCTTAGTTGTAGTAGCCTATCCTCCCTTATACCATGTTTACGGCATAGCCCCCAATCTTCGCCCCAACTTCATCTTCCCTTAAGAATTTGGATAATTTGTTCCTCGGTGTACCTTTTGGCTTTCATTTGAGCCCTCCACTTTTTATTTTAGCGGAAAACTCTAAATTATGTTGGCTTTATTTTAGGGGGGGGAAGGTCAATCTTTATAGAAGCATACGCAGTTGCTTTGTTTCCTGCATTTCATACTGTACCACGTACCACGGGAAGAAGACTTGAGAGGCGCTATATCTGCGCACTTACGTACGCAGTATTAATTAATGGGGTGGGGTAAAGAAAAAATTTAAGACCGAAGAATGTGCTGCCGCAGCCGCCCTTCCCGTCCGCAAAAATTGAGGCAACAACAGCCGCCAGAGATCAATCAGGAAGCTCCTTTGCCCCCCACTACTATTTCCTGTATCCTAAGCGTTGGCTGGGCATCAGCCACGGGCACACCCTGGCCGTCTTTACCGCACGTGCCGATGCCGAAACCGAGATCATTGCCAACCATGTCGATTCCCTGGAGTACCTTCAATCCATTACCCATCATGGTTGCGTTCTTAATCATGGGGCCTACCCGGCCTTTTTCTATGACATAACCTTCTGATATCTCGAAGACAAAGTCTCCTCTTACGGTGTCCACCTGTCCTCCTCCCATTTTCACGACCAGCACGCCGTCATCGACTGAGGAGATAATGCGTTCCGGGTCGTCCTTACCAGGAAGGATCATTGTATTGCTCATTCTCGGGATCGGCCTGTACCGGAATGATTCCCTGCGACCGTTGCCGGTAGAGGACTTGCCGTATTTCAGCGCATGGAATCTGTCGAACAGGTAGTTCTTCAACACGCCGTTTTCTACTAGCACCGTCCGTTCCGATGGTGTACCTTCATCATCATAACAGTAAGTCCCCCTCATGTGAGGCAAAGTGGCATCATCAATCACATTTATTAGTGACGAGGCGATCTTCTGTCCCATCATCTCCTTGTAGCAGGAAAGCCCTTCCATGGCTAGGTCCGATTCAAGTCCATGACCGATGGCTTCATGGATCATCGTTCCTCCCGCCTCCGACGCCAGCACGACTGTTTTCGTACCCATTGGCGCCTCGATAGCCTCCAAAAGGCCAGTGAGCCGTCCGGCAGTCTTGCGGGCAAGTTTGTCGATCAACTCTTCGGTGAAATACTCAAAGCCGTAAAACCCCCCCACAGCCTCGTACGCCGTCTGCATTTCTCCTTTCTCCTCACCCACAAGGAGAATATTGAGAATGACCTGCGTCCTGTTATCCTTTATTAGAACGCCTTCGCTGTTATGTATGGTCACATCCTGACACGTATCCCTGTATACTATCCTCACCTGGGTGACCCTCTGCTCAAGGCTTCTGGCAAGAGACTCCAGCCTCTTCACCATGGCGAGCTTCCTGTCCATACCCACCCTGCCCGGTAGATCAGCGACAGTAAATGGGTAGCGGCACTCCATCAGATTCTTCTCTCCTGGTTCTTTCCAACCTCCATTTCCGGAGAACTTTCTGAGTTCTCCCGCGAGACCGAGCAGGTCACTCTCCCGAAAAGAATTTGTCGACCCATAGAAAGTCTTCCAGGGACTGATCACGCGGATACCTATGCCTTTGTCCGTCCCATGTTCTATCTTCTCGATTTTGCCAGATTCGACTTGAATATGATTGTAGGTCCGTTCTTCGCTATATACATCACCGTAGAGTGCGTCACCATCCATGGCTGCCTTCAATATATTCGTGCCGTCAAGCATACGCCACCTCCTTAAGTTCAATACCGTAACGTGCCATATCTTTTATTATGGATTCAATCTCATTTTCGAAGGTGAACGGATATATTATCTCGATAATGCCAGCTTTTCCATCCAGAACGGAAAAAATACCCACGTCTTCGTATGATTCGAGGATAGCCTTGAAAAACCCTACACCTTCTTTATTGATAAAAAATTGTCTACTCCTCTCCATTCTGCCTCCCGGCCAGCATCTCGATGAACGCTTCTATGCGGAGTTTTGTTCTTCCATCAAGAGGTTTTGGCAGATCACCCTCTATGGTGATTACCGGTATACCAAGAGAGTCCCTCAATATCACATCTTCCATTATTCTGAAACAAAAAGCCTGCACATAGTGAATGATCCCCTTGATGCCGCGCCTCCGGACTTCCTTTTTTATGTCCTTCACACGGGAAAAGACTTCGTATGGATACGTATAAAGGAGGTACCTCTCCGTTATATCCTTTCCAAAATAAGGGAGAGAAAATTGACGCTGAACCTCGTTGTATACCACATGGGCCCCGATACTTTCGATAAACAAGTAAAGGTCAAGGGGAATGGGAGGTACTCCTATGTAGCCCACATTGATACCCTTTATGACCGTCCTTTTCTTCGCATTTTCGATGAAATCCGCCGCCATATGCCCGTATTGTCCATAATCTCCGAGCATGTCAGAGGCGCGCACAAGCCAGAGGTGATTCTCCTCCCCGGATACAACACTCTCTTTCCAGGTCATTCGGTCGATGACAGCAAGCCTTTCTCTAACCTTTTCAATCTCCACCTCTTTTTTAGCAAGGCCTTCCCAGTCGACCAAAAAAACGTCCATAAGTTTTTCGATCTCTCTTCTCAAAATCTTCTGGTCCCTATCGTAAGGGAAGGAAAAAGGTATTGTCTTCACCCCCCTGTATTGCAATATCTCAGACAGCGCAATGGTATTGCTGCAATCCCCTTCCATCACGGTAATGACCGTCTCAATGCCCCGTTCCATTACCACACCGTATATCCCCTTCACCCAATTGCACATACTCTTGGGGAACCCGTCAGTCTCGGCTTTTTCGATAAACCTCATGGGGTTTTGATCCGAAATGAATACGTTGTTGAGGTCCACCGGCGTACAGCCACCAGCAAAAACGACCTCTACTGGAATAGTAGTGGTAAAGCCTACCGATTTATCCATCAAACAACCAAACTTTTCACTTTAGCCTTCATGTCTCTCCTTCACCCCATCCCCCAGTAGCCTTCAGCCCCAAGGAATAAATACATCTCTTTAAGTTTGGCGGGCTCTATCTCTTCCGCCCTTATGGATGCCGCAAACCCCATGCGCCGGTACAGTGTCTCAATCTGTTCCTCTCCCATATGTTTGGACAGGGCATATTTCAAATACTTCCTCTTGTTCTGAAAACAGACTCTCACAAATTCCATCAGCCGGTCGTCGGTCCCCCTTTCTTTATCCTTAAACTCCATGGAGAGGAATGCGCTGTCAATCTTCGGGGGCGGCACGAAGAGTCCCGGTTTCATCAAAAAAAGAACCTTCACGTCGGCAAATATCTGGCATGCGGCCGATATGGCGCCGTAGGCCCTTGTAAACGGCTTGCTCACGATCCTCAAGGCTATCTCCTTTTGCATCGTAAGATACGCATTATCTATTATAGCTCTTTCCTTCAATAACTTGAATAGTATCGGGGCAGTAATCTGGTAAGGGATGTTCCCGATCACCTTGAGGTTGCTTTCGATCCTAAACCGGTGGAGAGGCGTCTCCAGGATGTCCCCTAATACTATCCTGAGGTTCTGGTGCTCCTCTTGAAGAGCCTCCAAGAACGGGAGGCATGCTCTGTCAAACTCCACGGCATATACAAGACCGGCTTTCTCGCAGAGCGACCGCGTGAGGTGGCCGTAACCCGCCCCCACTTCCACAACCGTATCAGCGGCGTTGACACCCGCTGCCCGCACCATTTTGTCGGTAATGTTTTTATCCTTGATCAGGTGCTGGGAGAGGCTCTTTTTCAGTATGGTCAACAGAAAGATATCCTGGAAAACCCCTTGATATCCAGGGAGGAAAATATACCTCTTTCTGCATAAAACCACCCCGTCGCGGCCACCATAGCCCCGTTGTCCGTGCAAAACCGAGGCGCTGAAAACATCACTTCTATCCCCAATTCTTTTCCTCGTTCAAAAAATACCTCTCTCATTCTTCCGTTCGCCGCAACGCCTCCTCCAACCACCACGTTCCTGATATTATGGTCCATCGCCACTTTCAAAGTCTTTACGGAAATCACGTGAAAGACGGCCTCCTGAAAAGAGGCGAGAATATCATTGATATTTTCATCGGTTACGCCGTTATTCTTAATGTAATTTATGAAGGCTGTTTTCAAACCGCTGAAACTGAAATCATAATTCGGCTCGTTTATCATCGGCCTTGGAAACGCCACATAGTTCCCCCTGCCTGATCTCGCGTACTCCTCAATTATCCTGCCTCCGGGATATCCTATGCCAAGAAATTTGGCAATTTTATCAAAAGCTTCGCCTGCTGCGTCATCTCTCGTGCTCCCAATTACCCTGAACCTCAAGGGTTCCTCCATGAGAAGTATGGTGGTATGTCCTCCTGAAACCACGAGGGCCACGAAAGGGAACTCAACCTCACGCTCAAGGAAGATACTCATGGCATGGGCTTCGACATGGTTGACCCCGATAAATGGTTTGTTGATGGCAAGAGAGAGTCCTTTTGCAAAGGAGAGGCCGACGAGAACTGAGCCTATCAGGCCCGGTCCCGCAGTAACGCTCACGCAGTCAATGTCGCGGTGTGTCAGGCCCGCCTCTTTGAGGCCCTGTTTGAACAGACCATCTATCAGTTCCACATGTTTCCTTGACGCAATTTCAGGGACTACCCCACCGAACGTCCTGTGGAGATCAATCTGACTCGATACGATGTTGGAAAGTATGTTGTTTCCATCCTCAACGATTGCAACAGAAGTGTCATCGCAGGAAGTGTCTATGCCAAGAATAATCATTCTTCGTTTTCAGTGACCGAAATCTCTTTCCAATTAATCTTTACCTTGCTGCTTTTCCTTAAATCCATCATAAAAGACTTAAAAAAAGCCTCTCTATTTCTTCCCATCAGATTCCGTTTAAAGTGGTCCCTGTCCTTTTCCCATTCTTCCTTATCGGGCGCCTTCTCATCTTTAAGAGAAAACAGATAGTATTTCCCTCCGATTTCCACTGGTTTCTCATATGACTCGCGCCCCTTGGAAAGCGCCATCAGTGTATGGTCTTCTTTAGGGATCATCCCGATGGCAGGAATATAAGCTGCATTTCTCGCCAGAAACCCGGTATCCTTATTTGATGTGAAGGATTTCCCGGCAACGACTTTCTGGGCCTCCGCCAAGGCCATGGCTCCTGACTTCTCGCGGGAGAGCCGCTCCCTGATCTCCTTTGCTACCGTGGCTTTGTCAACAGGTTTTCCCGCCTCGAAATCCACCAGCTCAAAGATGTAGGACCTCCCGTCCATCCTGACGGGAAGAGAAATATTATCCTCTTTTTTCAGTCCTTTCAGCCATTCATTCACTTTCATGTTTTTGAGCTTCTGAAAAACCTCTTTCTCGGTCATCATCCCCATATCGGTCACAGCAAGCCCTTTCTCGTTGCCGTATCGTTCAATATCTTTTGCTTTCAGCAGTTCCATATATGCAACGTCGTCTTTCACAGGACCTTTATCTATGATGGTGATATATTTCAGCCTGTAACGGTTTTCGCTCACATGAGAATTTTTTTCCTTTTCATAAAGATCGTCCACCTCCTTATCGGTCACAACCGCCTTGTTCACATAATCTGACGGGTCGAACACCATATAGGCCAAGTCTATCTTGCCTTTCTCCTTCACGTACGTACTCCATACCTGCGCATCGGTCAATACAGCGCCGTTATCCTTGATCAGATCAGTCATCTTCCCGCTCAGTATTGCCATCTTTTCCGATTGCTTGTATTTCGCCTGGTCTAAGCCGTTCATCTTCAGTACCTCTAGGTAAACCTTTTCGTTGAATTTACCGTCTTTCTTGAATTCATCCACATTTTCCAGACGCTCGCGTAACTCCTGGTCTGTGGCCGTCATACCGATCTCTTTTGATTTCTGAATAAGGAGGTATCGGTCCACGATATCATTATTCATGACCACTTCTCTTAGTTTCAAAGTCCTTACCAGATCATCATTGAACTGTTCCTTGAATATATTCCGATACATGTTCACACGTCTGTTATAGGCCTCCATGTATTCTGTCATTGTCACCTTGTGGGATCCCACTTTCGCGACCGTTTTTTCTCTCTCACGAGTGCCCCCCACACCAAAAAAAATAAATACGACAATGATAAGTCCGAAAATGATCTTTATCATCCAGCCTGCTGCGTACTTTCTCATGAATCTTAACATTAGGCTCTCCTCACGGCTGATTTTATTGATTTTGACTTTTTAAAATAGTATATTAAAGCAGTTTTTTCAATATCTTTAATTTAGGCAAAAGGGGATTATCCATTATGCTTCAATCGTTTTTTGGACTCATATCTAAAGATTTAGCTATAGATCTCGGCACAGCAAATACCCTTGTATATACGAAAGGAAGGGGCATTGTATCCAACGAACCGTCTGTAGTGGCAGTCCACAGGGATCACCGGGGAGGAAAGAGGGTCATCGCGGTAGGAGAAGAAGCAAAAAAAATGCTCGGCAAGACCCCGGGGAATATCCTTGCAATCAGGCCTCTCAAGGATGGCGTAATCGCGGACTTTGAGATCACCGAGGCTATGCTCAAATACTTTATTCAGAAGACCCACAATAAAAAATCGTACGCACGGCCCCGCATCGTCATTTCGATCCCGTCTGGAATTACGCCTGTGGAAAAAAGAGCGGTAAAAGAGTCCGCCGAGTCCGCCGGAGCCCGCGAAGTATACCTCATTGAAGAGCCCATGGCCGCCGCCATAGGCGTTGGGCTTCCCATTACGGAGCCAAACGGCAATATGATCGTGGACATAGGCGGCGGAACAACAGAGGTGGCCGTGATCAGCCTTGCCGGTATCGTCTACTGCAACTCCGTTAGGGTGGCAGGAGACAAAATCGACGAAGCAATTATACAATACGTGAAGCGTAAGTATAACCTACTAATCGGCGAGCGGACAGCAGAGCTCATAAAAATAAGCATAGGGTCGGCATACCCGTCTCTGGACGACGAGGAACTCAGCATGGAAGTGAAGGGAAGAGATCTGGTAGGCGGAATACCAAAAACACTTGAGATATCATCAAATGAAATCCGTGAAGCCATAGCCGAGCCGGTAAATGCCATCGTTGAGGCGGTGAGAATTGCGCTCGAAAAAACTCCGCCTGAACTTGCATCAGATATCGTTGACAAAGGTATTGTAATCAGCGGTGGTGGGGCTACACTCAGAAATCTGGATATTCTCATAAAGGAAGTGACCCGCCTGCCCGTTATTATTGCGGATAACCCTCTGACTGCCGTGGTGGAGGGCACAGGAAGGGCACTTGATGAGATAAATCTCCTGAAAGAGATAGCAACCTATTTTTAAAATAGGCAGGAATTGAAAAATTCTATTATTATAGCCATTTCCATACTTGCACTTGTGGCCTCGTTTCTCGTATTTACCGATACGTCTTACCTCTCTAAAGGATATGCCACGTTAAAAGGCGGAGCCGGAGCGTTCGCGGGCCCCACTCTTTCGTTTATCTCAAGACCTGCTAAACTAGCAGCATATGTGTATTACGGCTACATTGGGCTTGTGGGGGTCAAGAAAGAGAACATCCAGATGAAAAAGAGGCTGGAAGACCTTGAGCTGGACAACCAGCGCATCCCCGAGTTGGAGAGTGAAAACAAAAGACTGAAGACGATCCTGAACATTACGGAGCAGCGCAGGAATACGATGATAGCGGCCAGGGTAATAGGAGAGGACGTCAAAAACTGGTTCAAATGTATCATTATTGATAAGGGCAATGATCACGGTATCAAGTGGAAAATGCCCGTGGTAACATCCAAAGGACTCGTGGGACAGACCGTGGAAGTTGACAAATGGCACTCGAAAGTGATGGTGCTGAACGACACCAATTCCTCCGTAGATGTGTTCGTGGAAGGAAAGAACACGAGGGGCATACTTGAAGGCACAGGCCAAAACACGTTGAAACTGAAATATATTCTCAAAAACGATGAGGTCGAGATAGGCGACAAACTCGTTACGTCAGGGAAAGATGGGATATATTCAAAAGGTATACCCACGGGAATAGTGATTACGGTAAACAGGACAAAGCCTGGCATTTTCACGGATGTAGATGTCATGCCTTACAACAATTTCAGGAGACTGGACGAAGTGCTCGTAGTGAAAAAACAATGAAGCTCGCTATTTGTATTTTTCTCGGGATAATCCTGATGGTCCTTGAATCATCATTTCTTTCCTTTCTTCCGCTGGATTTTTTCAAACCTGATTTCGGGGTTCCTTTGATCATCTATACAACACTCTTCATCGGGACTCCGGCCGGACTCTTGTCTGCGTTTATTCTCGGCCTCATTCAAGAGGTGCTGTCAAACACTCCAGCCGGATCGGCGTTGTTTACCAAACTGTCCGTCTTACTTATCTGCGGTTTCCTGAGAAACAAGCTTTATATTGACTCGAAATACAGCTTTTCCTATGTATGCAGCGGCTTTGTCCTGTTTGAGTCTTTCCTGTTCCTGACTCTGTCCATGTTTTCGAAGGGCGAGACAAGCAATATCGTCAATGTCATGCTCTACACAGTCCCGAACATGATTTTTACCGGCTTTATCGCGATTTTCATATTCGCTTTCTTGGGATATTTGGACACAAAATATTTGAACAGGGAATAGATGAAACAGCAAGCTGCTCCAATAATGAAGTACAAGTGGTGCAAACTGGTGCTCATCATTACAATGGTGGTTCTCTCGCTCAGGCTCTGGGATCTCCAGATCATGAGGGGCACGGAGATGAGGAGACTTTCAGAGCAAAACCGCATAAGAGTCAAAAAGGTAATCGCCCCGCGGGGCGTAATTTTAGATACCCAAGGCAGAGTACTCGCGGATACGCGACCCTCATTTAATCTCTATATCACGCCTGAAGACATCACAGACTTCAGCCAGACAGTGGATGGTCTAGCCAAACTTCTTGATATCGACAGAGAGGATATCCTCGACAAATTGAAAACAGCGAGCGGTTTTCCCCCTTCTTTTCCCGTCAAGATCAAGTCGGATGTGACCAAGGATGAACTCGCCAAGGTAGAGGTTAATCGGGTCTATCTGCCCGGCGTGAGCATACAGATTGAGCCGAAACGCAATTATCCTTACGGCAAGATGATGGCCCATATGCTCGGCTACGTCTCAGAAATCAACGGAGATGAGCTTAAGACCAAAGAATACAAGGACTATTCTCCAGGAGATTATATCGGGAAATACGGTCTGGAGAGGAAGTATGAGGCGTTTCTGAGGGGCGTGGACGGCGAAAAACGAGTCGAAGTTGATGCGATGGGCCGCGAAGTGAGGACCCTTGATATCGTGGAACCTACAGCAGGCAACAACCTGCATCTCAATGTCAATCTGGATACGCAACAGATTGTGGAGAACGAATTCGAAGGCAAGAAAGGAGGGGCCGTTATTTTGGACCCCAAAACAGGCAGTGTGATTGCCCTCGTAAGCAGACCAGCATTTGACCCAAACAAATTTGCCTCAGGCATAACAAAGAAAGATTGGAGTGCTATATCTATGGATCCGTCCCACCCCCTCCAGAACAGGGCGACTCAAGGGAGGTATCCTCCTGGCTCCACGTTTAAGATGGTAGCAGCCCTCAAGGCTCTGGAGCTTGGCATTGTTAACAAACATACGAGTTATAATTGCAGGGGAGGTTTCCCCTTTGGAAAGAGAGTCTTCAAATGTTGGAAGAAAGGCGGTCATGGAAGCGTCGGGGTGCATCGAGGTATCGTCGAATCGTGCGATGTCTATTTTTATAACGTAGGCCTGAAGCTCGGTGTAGACAGGATACATGAAATGGCCGATGCCATAGGGCTCGGGAAGCAGACCGGCATTGATCTTCCGGGAGAGAAGAAGGGTGTTGTTCCTTCCACGGAATGGAAAATGAAGACTTTCAAGGAACCGTGGTACGAAGGAGAAACGGTATCCGTTTCAATCGGCCAGGGGGCAGTATGGCTTACACCCATTCATTTAGTCCAATTATCGGCATTCGTAGCCAACGAGGGGGTTACCTTCAAACCCCAGATAGTCCGTAAAATAATATCTCCAGAAGGGAAGACGGTTAAAATGTTTGAACCGGTTATGGAGACCAATGTTAGGCTAAAGAAGGATGTATTCCGAATTGTGAAAGAGGGCATGAAGGGTGTGGTCAACGAGCCAGGCGGCACTGCCTACAGCAATCGTGTTCAAAATATTAATATGAGCGGGAAGACAGGCACGGCCCAGGCGAGCTCTACCGGAAAAGGTGACCATGCCTGGTTCATAGCCTATGCGCCTGCGGAAGACCCTACAGTCTCCATGTCAATCCTTGTGGAAATGGGAGGACACGGCGGAAGCCAATCGGCTCCGGTGGCCAAGGCTGTCGCGGAGAATATCTTCAAGGTAAATGAGGCAAGCAGCCCAAGGGAGGCAAACTTGAATGAGAATAGATAAAAGAAGACTGTACCATCTTGACTGGTTTCTGATATGTAACGGTCTGGCGCTCTTTGGCATAGGCATTCTTAACCTGGTAAGCGCCACAAGTTCCTTCTACAGCGGCTCTTACAATTTCATCATCAAACAACTTGCAGCTTTCTTGGTCGGACTGGTCATAATTGCAATCATTCTCCGATTCGATTACCGAGTCATTACATATCAATCAAAGTGGCTCTACTGGTCCGCCCTCTTCCTCATCGTCCTTGTTCTGGTTGTGGGCATGATCGCCGGCGGAGCAAGAAGATGGATCAACATCTTCGGTATAAGCTTGCAACCGTCTGAATTTATGAAACCCGTGCTGGTAGTTTTCCTTGCCAATATACTCTATCAGAAAAAAAAGGAGAACATGGTCTTAGGACTCAAAGGTATTGCCGGTCCCATACTTTGGACCCTGATCCCGTTTTTTCTGATTGTGAAACAACCCGACCTGGGAACGGGCATCATAATCCTTTTTACATCCTTGATAATGCTCTGGTTCGTGGGATTGAAGAAATCTACATATGCGATTCTCGGTTGCGTTGGAGTGGCAGCCTCGTTCATCGTATGGAAAATCCTTCTGAAGCCATATCAGAAGATGAGGATTTTCAGTTTCATAAATATCGACGCCGACCCGTCGGGATTCGGGTATCATGCGAAACAGGCCATGATTGCTGTGGGTTCGGGTAAATTTCTCGGTAAGGGTTACATGGCGGGAACGCAGCACAAACTCCAGTTTATCCCTGAGCACCATACAGACTTCATTTTTACCGTCTTCGGCGAAGAGTGGGGGTTTGTAGGTTCCATCATCTTCTTTATTCTCTTCATCAGCTTTATTTACAGAGGCATCAAAGTGGCCATGAACGCCCATGATGAGTTGGGCTCCATCATTGCCTTCGGGATGACGACCATTATATACCTCCAGTTCACCATCAATGTGCTTATGGCCATGCACCTCGCGCCAGTGGTGGGGATACCCCTGCCCTTCGTCAGCTATGGGGGTTCCTCGTTGCTCTCCGTACTGGCGTCAGTTGGCTTTCTATTGAATATCAGCATGCGTCGGTATATGTTTTGAATTCTTGATCATTGCTTTTCTGTTAAGAGGATGTTTGTCGTCATAAGATGATTACAGAATGTACCCGGGCGAAAAGGTCGGCCAACTGAGGGTGGATACAGGTTACGAACTTAGGCTATGGAAAATGCGTATACGAGACATGACTGCCTCTGGCGGAAAGTTCGTAACCTGTTGTCGCGTCGTCCTTACTGGATTATGGTAAAAGAATTCAGCATGGCCTTAGCTATAACTAGGTTGGCATCATATGATTTTGCTTTCGAGACAAAAGACCAGACATGGAAGACATCGCCCGCGACTCTAGGCAGCACGACTACCCACTGCTTATATTTTTCTCCCTGGAGGATATACTCTACTACCACCTGCTTCCCCGTCAGTTTCGTCTGCCCCTCACTGTATATGTATAGTTCTGGATCGTAGACAACCGCATCTTTTGTTGTTTTGAGCTGATTCAGGAGTCCGTCGATCACTGAATCGACATCCTTAAATCTCCCACCAGCCACCAATGTGGAATTGAGATTCCGGATGCTGATCGTCGCTTCCCCTGAGGCCACTTTTTTCGCGCTGAAGACAACTATGTATGGGGCTTGAAATGTGTATACCCAATCGTTGGGGTACGATACATTATACTCCAAATTCTGCCCTTTGAACGTATTGGCCAGGACTTTTTCCTGTTCTCCTGCGGCCTGATTCACCCAGCCCACGAAAGCCATTGCAAAAGCAAAACAGAAAACCGACATGATTATTCTCTTCATTTAAGACCTCCTCGTGTTTATCGTTTTTTTACTGGAGGATTGATTCAGCTTTCACGCTGTATTCCACAGCCTTACGGATTCACTGGCACCCATGTCTTGTGAGCCGGCACCCATCTGTCGCCTACCCACTGTCCCGGCACTTTTACCCATTGTCCAGGCGGCACTTCCTGATAATTGTCAGGGACTGCCATGGGCATCTGCTGGCTTTGGTACTGATAGGGCATCTGCTGCTGCCTCTGATAGTCCATCTCATGCCCCACAATCGCTCCGCCTAGCGCTCCTGCCGCCAGACCTATCAAGGTTCCAGCAGTATTCCCACCGATTATCTGCCCTCCTATGGCGCCAAGCCCCGCGCCTACCGCAGCGCCTCTCGTGGTTCCACTCATCCCTCCTGCGGACTCACATGAATAGCCCGCAAATCCAAATACAATAACAACTAAAATAAGTACAGCCTTTTTCATGCATTCCTCCTTTGGACGCGTTATGTTAAAAGTATATTCTTGTTTTGCCTTTCTTTCAATATGTTGGTAAGTCAGAGATCGACTGGAAACGCAGTGTCTGACAGTAAGTCAGAAATGTCACGCATTTTTCCTCCAAATATGATATTATTTATATTGATGCGCCCATGGCTCAATTGGATAGAGTGTTGGACTACGAATCCAAAGGTTGCAGGTTCGATTCCTGCTGGGCGCATTTAAAATCATTCGAGTTTTTCTTAAGCCTCAAAGCGCCTCGCGCAACTACTTGTGACTTGCGTTCAATAGCCTTGGTACAAATATTACAATTGGCGATAAACCCTAAGACAAGACATCTGCCCTGCAAAGCACATCCAAGTGGCAAACCACATTCCCTCCATGGCAGACCACTAACCACATTCCAAATACAGGGTGCTCTTCCGGGTTCGGTTGGTGAACAGGTGATTGTGAAGGTGCAACGAGCGGCTAACCCAGATTAATCTCCATGGTCAAATGGGTTCAAGTAAGAGCATGCGGGCTATATTCTAAGGACCATAGAGGCATGGGGTTTAAGCAATATGTCCGGAAGAAAATAACGGTACAATCGTGAGTAATCCTGCCGAAGGCAATTTCGGGCCCTATGGGGTCATATTTCGCCCTACCTATCACGCATCATTCTGACTGCCGTACTTGACCGGGCCCTACCTTTGTGGGCTGGAGACCTTTCTGCCCGAGAATGGACCCACGCACAGTGAGAATGTATAAATTCCGCACCGTCACGGTCGTATTTCCTAAGACAAAGAGAGTGAGCAGTAACCCTTTGTATGAAAAAAATGAATAGACACAGGTTGCAAATATCAAAATTGACATGGACAAAAATTTTGATTATAATCAATTTATTATAGAGGTGAGTGCGTTATGAAGTATACATTATGTATTACACATCAGTGCAATCTCAATTGCAAGTATTGTTATATACAAAAAAATGAAATGGCTATGACTCTTGAGACCGCAGAGAAGATCTTATCTTTTGCTTTCGAGAACACTCCTCATAACGAGCACATTGAACTTGCTTTCTTCGGCGGTGAACCGCTTCTCAGGTTTTCATTCCTGGAAGAGTTGTTCGCGCTTATATTGAGTTACTCACAAAACTACAAACGAATGCCGATTTGTTCCATCACTACAAATGGCACAATCTTCTCCAGTAAAATTGCGTCGTTTATCCAAGAGAGGAATATTTCATTTTGCATTAGTTGTGACGGGCCTTCGGAAATTCACGACAGGGCCCGACCATATGCTAATGGAAAAGGGAGTTTCTCCGCTGTTGAAAAAACTATAAGGCGCGCAATACGATCTCTCGGGAACGTCTCTGTTAATTCGGTATACAATAATGAATCTCTTGCAGCCCTGCCCGATACAATTCGATTTCTTTCGGATTTAGGAGTAAGGTATATTTATTTAAATCCTGAAGTTTACTGTAAGTGGACCAAGAGAGATATTGATAACATTTCGAGAGTATATGACGAAATAGGTCAGCAATATTTACGATATTTTGAATTGGGAAGACCTCATTTCATCAGTCTTATTGACGCCAAAATTGCTTTAATTCTAAGAGGAGGATATGACAGACTGGAGAGATGCCGGATGGGGCATGGCGAATACGCCTTCGCCGCAAATGGGAATGTGTTCGGATGCGAAAGACTTATTGGAAACGGAAGCGAACAATTGCATTGTATAGGCAACATAGCCAATTTTCCAATCTCTCATGATCATCAAAGCCCTCCTCACCGCGACGAAGAAATAAGCGAAAATGACTGCGTTGCCTGTTCTTTATCTGATTATTGCGCTCATTGGTGCAGTTGTTCAAACTACCATTCCACTTCCCATTATAAGAAACCGAGCGCATTTACATGTGCGTCTGAGCGTTCCGCATTGAAAGTTGCGTTTAATATCCTTAACGAGCATACTGAAATAGTTTCGCGCTTTTATGATCATGTCGCGGGCATGCCCCGGACAACGGCAACGGTGACATAGGAAAAATGCACATAGCTGATTCACGAGCGCCGCCCAATAAAGACAAACATGCTGAAGATTGGACCGTCTGTTAAGGCTTAGGAATTTTATTAAAAAAGGAGATAGATATGTCAACTGATGTCATGATAATACAGCAACTCACTGGAAAAGAACTTTTAGTGCAGCAAATTGAGGTGGAAAAAAACAAGGGTGTTATTATACCCATCCCCCCGATAGGACGAGGACACATAGGAGGAGTTCCAGTGTCTGATTTCCTCACGATTGCACCAAGAATTGAACGGTTTCTTCTTTCAAAGAAAAATCTTAGACCAATTTCCGTAGAAGCAATAGCAACGTTGCGCAATATACAGCCCGATTTTATTAGTCCTGTGGGCGGCATGAAGACCCCGCATTTCCACTGGAAGGACGACATCTATCTGCTGGAAGACAAAGATTGGCAAGAATTTGTTGGTATCGCTCTAAAAGAATTTCGTTCAAAGTTGGAAAATGTAAGTTCAGTGAACTTTGAAAAATTTATAGAATTATCTAATGCAATTGATACAATTTAAAAATAGGTTGATTTTCATTCAGATATAGTAATTTGGGTCAGCGGTTTCTAAGATTCTTTGAGGCAATGATTCCTGATTCGGTGACCGCGAGGCGCCCATCTTTAGGGTCGATACTCACTTAGACATCTCCATATTTGGCGTCAGCCCATATGATCTCACCCTTGGAGGGGAACGAAGGTTCCCCTCCTCTACTATTAACGGGCTAGATCATAAGGAACTGCTTTCCGCCATTCACATAAGTCTAAGGATGGTGGGGCACTACTCCGCCATCCTTAGGAATCCCCGGTGAGTTCCCCCCAGATCAACAACAATTCGGTGCTTGTGGAGACGAATAAGACGAGTAGTCTTATTTCGGGATTGTCTTTCGGAACCCATTTTTTTAGGACCTCATGGAAGGAGCTATCTTTTACGCTACCATATTCCAGCACAAAAAACATGCGCTCGCAACCAGGCATTGATGATCCCCACAGAAGATGACAGGCTCCTCCCTCCCTTGCTTCGGGCAACGCTCGCGACTAAAAAAAATGTTCATAACGGACTCACAAGCGCCGCCCAACGAAGACCAGTGTTCCTAGGATTGAATTATCCGCTGATACTAATGAATCTTCTTAAAAAGAATGCTGGCTGGTATGTCAAAAGACACTTTCTTCCGCCAGGGTAATAATTTCTAAAAGTTTATGGAAAGCATATATTTAATTTTTTCTCCACTTAATGAGCATAATTGGTAGAAAAAACGAGTGTCTCAGGTGTTGATATGAGACACTCGTTTTTATTTTACCTAACGCTCTTGTTCTATTTATTGTTTGTAATTAACCTCTATTTTACCCTTACTAATTCAATTTTTTGGTTCTTATCATTACCTCCTGGATTATTTACGGTAATTGTTCCTCCGTAAACTTTCAACGTTCCAGCGGTATACAGTCCGACTTTTACATCATATACCTTTACATATTCACCATTTTGCTCTACCGTTCTTTCTAAAACTGTGAATATGTTGCTACCAGTTGCTTGTGCAATAGCTGCTTCAAAGTTTTCCGGTGTTACATAGTTTTTGTTATTTTTAAATTGTATACCGTCTAAGGAAAATGAATTTATACCCGCTCCATTTGCTCCGTCTTTATTGCTTGTATTTCCATTGTTCCAATTCAAATCTGTCATCTCAAGTTTTTCAGCAGGGACTCTACTATCAAAACCTTCTTTCACCTTGTTATAAAAGGCAATTTTGTCAAACAGCGGGAATATCTGACGCTGCTGATTAATAGACGTGTACCGCCCGTCGTTGCCTACAATACAAACCATACCGCTGACAAAAGAGCTTTCACCATTTGGATACATTGCGATGTATTTTGCAGGGTTATTAAGGATGTCATCAACCAGTTCCCTGTAAGGGTCATACCATTCACCGTAACCCTCAATTTTTGCGATCTTACTGTCCGGATAATATTTCCCAGCATATCCTTCATCGTCAAGAAGGTTCCACAATATAATTTGTGCAAGCGCCTTGCCGGGATTTTCATCCAATCCATAGGTAGCATAAATATAATCAAACGCTACGATTAAATGTTCCCGTTGCGCATCAGTAAGTCCGTGGAAGGTACTGTCAAACTTATAGTTGCCATATACATTAAGTGCGCCCAGGTCAGCACAGAAAGAAGGTGCTTTTGTTTTATCAGGAAGCGTTACCTCAAATTTTTCTGTTGAAAGCTGTTGTACGGGTGAGACACCTGGTTTCTGCCCGGATATTTTATGACCATCTTCATAAATTAACTGAATGTTCTCCGCAAATCCAGTGGTATATTGCACTGTAAATGTTCCGTTGATATTTCTATCTTCGATGGAGCTTGTGATGCCGATTTTCTCGATATGAATGTATAATGGTTCAGGGCGCTCGAAAATGTCCTCAACCCTGCCTACAAGGCTCTCAACTACGGCATACCATCCTGCCGGAACCGTTCCCGGTGTAAATGTGATTAAACCATCATCAGGGTTAACCCGGCCAACAGCAATCGGTACACCTGTGATTTGAGAACCGTCTCCAGCTACTGCATAAAGTTCAAAAACCATGGAGTTGATAATTTCTTGTGGATCAATATCAACATTGGTAGACCATTTTGCAAAAAGTTGTCCGTCAAATCTTTTTTCAAGAGTAATCTTCCCTGGGGGGTCAACCGGTTTGCTGTGATGCAACTGTATGTTTTTTCCATCAGGTGCGCCGCTATTGTTGCTGAAAGAAATCCATTCCGAAGAGCCGCAATGCTCATGCTTGCCGGGGCATGTGGGGACGCCTAATGACTTACCGTTTTTGTCTTTTACATCAATGAGACGCCATGTTGTTGTGCCGGGAATTTCTTCAAGTACGAGGAATATCTTTCCATCATGTTTCTTGTTGTATGGGCCGACTTCAGGCCATACCCTGCCATTACCACCGAAAGTGTTACAATGGAACGTAGTTCCGCTCCATGACTGCTCCACTTCAACTACACGCTTGTTTGTGTCCGTTGCTGCATTTGCATTTGCCATAAACACAAATGTTCCTATCAATAATGTTACTACGGCAAACAAGGATATTATCTTGTTTTTTGAAAACATTGAATATTTCATTTCTGATTCCTCCATTCAAAAGTACTTTTAAATCTATTGATTTCTGCCTCTTTTGTTCTGGAGTTGGGGTTCTCCGTTTTCAGCCTCATTGTTTACGTACAATGTGGTTAAACGTCTCCCATTTTGGAGCGAGGGTCTTTTTTGAAGCTTCGTTTTTCAGGGAACGAAGTTAACCCTTTTTTCAATCACCTCCTTGTTTACTTTTTTATGTGTACTTTTATAATTTCTTTTATGAAAAACACGATGCCATTTATATAGTTGCAATTATGAAAACGAAAGTGAATCATTATCTATATATTGCTCCGTATTTTGCCCATATTATATAAATTATCAGTCACAAATATATCATAATGATATCATACTAATTAACGGATAATATATATATAACAAAACATAGTATCAAGTCAATATTTAAAAGATTTATTTTTATATTAACCAATAACAAAAATGCGACCGCTATATAGAACGACCGCAATTTTGTTATTTTGGAGTTTTAAACCATGTTTGCATTATATCTTCTCGTATTCATACCAATATCATACCTGAAAAAAAGACTAACTTTTTTAGTGAACAGCTTCGATCTATTTTGCAAACTGCCATATTTTTCTGCCGGTTATATGAATACCTTTCCAAAATATTTTCCCTTGCTTTTTCGTTTTCATCATTGAAAATAAACACACAATGCTATGTGACTAAAAACCTCACCTTTTTGCAAACGGTATGATTTTTCAATCATGCTATTTTTTCGACTACTTCATACGAGCACTTGTGTTCTTCCGATTTTGTATAATCTATAAAATATTTTAGGGTGTTACGTAAAGAATGCCGGGATCAAATCCGGCGAACCGTTAATGCTGCAACGAACAAACAAGGAGATGGTCATATCGCCATGTAAACACTGCAACGATACACGTTTTACGCCTGAGGTGCCCGAACCAATGTCGCTAAAGAAAGTTATTTCGTTCGATGGCAGGGGGTCTCACGCTTCAACTGAACCAACGGCTCAGGCGGTATCAACCAGAAAAGAAGGCGGAAGCGCTTAGGACCAAGCTGTCGGTCAAGCATGATCCTTAAAGGTACCACTGCCACGCCTTCCACATTGCCAGTCGATGAGTTGACCTGTGACAATATGCTTTCCAAACCCACAGCTTGTTTT
>JAISPL010000021.1 GCA_031274925.1 Syntrophobacterales bacterium
TAAGAACCTTTCACCATTGCGTAAAACAAGATGCAAAGCGCTTTCTTGGGCTAAAACATTGATTATTAGATTCGCCTATCGCCTTCCTGAAAATTGTACCAGCACTCTCTCAACCGATACCGTTGCTTCCTCGCGACCATCCCGTTTTTAATTGCTCGTTCTGAACCACACCTCTTGCATGAGAGGCATAATATCCCATCCCTCTTATTTTGATGAGTATATTATACGGCTAATCTATATATAAGGGGGCACTCTCCAAAAAAGATCCTCCCGGACCTGTAAATGGCCCGGGAGGTTGTGTACGGTAAGTAAAATCTGTCTCTCAGGAAAAGGCTCTGGCCCTTGCCTTACGCTATCGTTGTTTCTGCTTATAAGCTTCCAGGGTTTCTATGAAAGCATCAATTCTGTTATGAGTATCCGCTTCATTGTAGGAACTTATATCCACGATATCACCTTCCATGATAAGCACCGGGATTTCGGGATAGACCTTCTTCAGTATCTCAGCCTGGAGGAGGATTCCCGCATGCCACGAACGGCACGAGAAGGCGGAATGGAAAACTACCCCGTTACATTTGTAATCTTCGATATAGTCAATGAGACGCTCCACCGCAGGTGTAGAACCAGGACGTTTCCGTGCCTTGTCGTACCAGTGGGTCCAAAACCGTACCCATCTCCAAGCAATATGTTCTAAAGGATCGCTTGTTTTCGGGAGATCCAAGTTGTAAACCGGCTCGTAGCAACGGTACGTGGTTTCTACCGGGAAGACTGCCCCCTTGTCATTAAAATACTGAAAATCGGAAAGAGCGAACCACGAAGGCAGTCCCGCACCCCATAGGAGCCTGTATTTCTCGTTTTCCACTACGCCCTGTTTCGCCGCTATCTTCTCCTTCAACTCCGCATTAAGGGCGAGGAAAAAGTCATAGGACTCCTGGGTTCCAAGCATAAAGGCCATTGGGACCATGGTGTTCATTGCGTCACCAGTATCCATTGGGCATGGAATCGTCTTGCGCAATTCATAGGTCTCCACGAAAAGGTTCCAAGTTCGGTCAGTTAGGTCCACGACCGACGCAAGTCTGTCCCAGTCCATCTTCTTCCCTGTATGTTTCTCACAAAATTCGACGCACCTGTGTAGTTCCGCCGTATTATACTTTACGTAATACTCTTCCTGCGTCTTGTGATCTATTTTCGGGTCCCACGCAGGGTAATACATGCCGCCGATAAAGACTGGCACATCTCTCAGGTAGTGGCGCGTAGCCTGAGGCCATTTGTATCGAGGATCGCATAACTGCTGCGCTGTACCCAAGATCATGTCCGGTCTACCTATTCCTCCCCAAGGTGCATCAGGAGGCATCGCACCACCCAGTTCCTCACGCCACATATCAAAGCCGATATTGCATGTCGCATATGTACAAAGGGAACGGGAAAAATTATCCGCCTCCGCCCTCTGCAAATATTTTTCCGCATCCCGTTTTGCTGCGGATATGCCGGAGAAGCTTTCGCCCCACGCGGGAACTATATCCATCGCCCTCATTATCTCGTCCTGTCCTACCACGATAAAAGAGTAGGCTACTTTCTTGCCTTCGTCCTTCGCCCTGACCGTCGCGGACAGGTTGGCCCGGGCCATTTTTGGTATCTTTGCTGCTGCTGCCGTTGCCAGCGCTCTTGGTACTCTTTGCTCAGCCATGAGATTTCCCTCCTCCTGTCTCTCTATTATGCGATCATCTCCAAGAATGCCTCAACCCTAGTCTTCACCCGAGAAAGGCTTGACGTGGAATATTCATCCTCCAGGTAAAGCACAGGAGTGCCTGTCTCCTCGATGAAGCTTTTCATCGCGGGGACGTCAAATCCATAGGGATCGCAATACTTGTAGACAAAGAGAATCACGCCGTCCACCTTGAATTCATTGATATACCGCTTCATATGTCCGAACCTAGCTTCCAGGTTCTCCTCGTATGTATCCCCTGTGTCTATGTAAGTTGTGGCTACTCGCACCTTTCTCAGGTAGCGCTCCGCGATTCCCTGTAAAGGATCGGGAGTGATATCCGTAGTCGGCCAGTAAGCCTTGCTTCCCATGGTGATGTCGTCCATTACGAGCCAGGCATTCGCGTTTTCTATAACTTCTGCCACGGCCACGTTATCAATCTGACCGCCCACAATCATGATCCGTGGAGCCTTCTTTCCGGCAGGCGGTTCTCTCCGTTTCACCTCTTCAATGACGCTCTTTATGAGTGCCGACGATTCGTCAACAGGGAGACTCATGGCAGCCACCATAACCTCCATCATCTCGACGCCGGAAATAAGTGGTGGATTCTCTTTTCTCAGGGAATAGAGGTCTCTCATGAGACTGCGGTTTTCATTGTGCTGTTTTACCGCCTCGACAATCGCCTGATCGGTGATTTTTCTGCCCGTAAACCCCTCCAGGCTTGTAATGAACGACCGTAGTACAGATTTTGTAAACTCAATTGAGGGGTCGTCAGTGACGTGGGGAATATTCAGGAAATGCCAGTAAGGCAGATCAAGATTGTAGCTCCATACGTCATTAGTCCTATCAATGCTGTCGCAGAGATGAGGCATGGCCATGCCGTCAAGAAAGCTGTATTTGCCTTTTAATGCGGAATCAAACACATTGCGGACGAAGGGGCATACGATTGTTTCCATGTGTGCATCCGCCTTCGTGATCGGCTCAGACACCCAGCCCTTCAACCTGAACGGAACTACGCCCGCTGCCGTCAGGATCTCTACCGGGGCGATAGCGGTAAGGTATCCGATGATCTGCCGACCCTCGGCTTTCAATTCCTTCGCCCTCAAACCGTATTCCGAACAATACTCCTTTGCTTTCGCCAATCCATTTCCATTTGTTACTGACATCTTTCCTCTCTTCCGCCTATGCCTCTTTTAAGAAACATAGCGTCCCGTAAAATTCCGCCACCCCTGTGGCGTAAGTCGGATATAGTTCTCTCTTATTTCTTACACGGCGCACCTCTCCTTTTACGCAGGAAGCACGCTTTTTCTCTTCGTTTCCTTCCTTTTAGTGGCAATGAAGGAATTGTTTCGTATCGTCCAATACGCAGGCCTGCGCTTATCTATTTGAACATTGAGAGGCGGTCGCGCACTCCGAATGTTCAAGCCTTTATGATTGCTATATCTCCTCCCATACCACTAGAAACCAGCCTATGGGCTATTTCCTGAGCAAAGAAAATGGAATATTGAACAGAGAGATTCTATAGCGACGAAAGGGGAATTACCATATCAATTGATTACTTAACTAATATCTAGATGATATAGGTATATACACCATGTCATCAAACTTAAGGACCGATTAACCTTCCAGTCTTGCGTTTTCTCACGGCACGGCTTTATAGCAAAAAGAAATCATCAGCCAAGGACAAAGGCAGATCCCGAACAAAACATGTCGTTGACAGCACAGAATGGAAACAATAGACCGTGCAGAGAATGGATGTACAGAAAAAGAGCATTGGCCGTTAAGAGATCGACTATACCCTATAGCCCCATTAGGCCACGATAATGAACCTGGAAATTTTGGTGAATGTCGTTGCAGTCTCAGGAATGGCGCCGCCATTCTGTTTCTACTTTCACCCTGATCCTGGCCTGAGCTGGAATGATATCCATGACGGCAGGATAGTCAGGGGTTGTCGAAAAGTTATGTTCTCACTTTGGCAACTTGGGCACTTCGGTTCCTTTTTCTCGTCTTCGTAAACCCGAAAGGCACGACCGCAATCCTTGCATTCGTATTGCTTACCAGGCATTTTCACCTCTTCCTTAATTTCTTTATTATATCACACTATGGATGCACAGGCATACAGGGTATGGGGCAGGCTGAGACACTCGAAAATTATCGTTCACTGCAGACCGACCCGCTGGGCCGTAATTATCGGTTTTATTCCTTGTCGTCATACTTCACACAATGGACGTCTGTTTCTTTCTTTATCTCATAGATCATAAAATATGCAACATCCTCCACTGGGTCCGGCGAGACTAAAGACTATATTTGGGCTATTTAAAACGACCGTCCGCAGAGAGTGTATGATAATCTCCCGTTTCGATAATAACTATATAATGCCTGCCTCCGTTCCTACTGCCCATCTTGACACTTCGGCTAACCGGAAGCATGGCTCGTGGATACGGTCGTCAAATTCGAGAACTTTATATGCACGGTTATTGTACTTGTCGGCCTTAGGTGTCTCCTTGGCTCGCTCTTCGCGAAACAATTGAACTGGGTCAAGCCTGCCATTGTCCTCATATCAGTAATAACCTTCAGGCTAATAATATGGGCAGCATGCCATCGGTACACTGATAAAACAGCATACCTTTTTCTATGTCGCTACATCGTACGCTCTCTTTTCTATAGCAAGATAGCGGTGGGTTTCTTCTTTCCGAGATTTTTCGGATTTACCATGGAACAAGTGGGAGGCCGCCTGTTTCGAAGTAGAAGCGACAAACACCGCGCTGACTATCACCCTCGCTGCAAAAATTTCAACCAGCTTGCGGTTCTGGCGTCTATTATGTACATTAAGATAATTATAATAATAAACACAACCGTGGCAGTCCCCATGCTCCAGAAACTGGAGGAGCAGACCGGAGCAACCAGAAGTCTGCGGCTGATTCAGAAGGAGGTCTGAGTATGCAAATAATCGTGGGAATATCAGGAGCCACAGGCTCCATTTACGGCATACGGTTGCTTGAGGTCCTGAAGCAGATGAAAGTGGAGACCCATCTTATAATCTCTTCCGCCGCAAAACAGATCATTCCCGGGGAAACAAGGTATACTGTGGCCCAAGTCGAAGAGATGGCATCTTTTGTTCACGATAACGACAACCTCGCCGCACCCATTTCGAGCGGTTCTTTCAAGACCGACGGCATGATCGTGGCCCCATGTTCAATCAAGTCTCTTTCCGGGATCGCCCATTCATATAATGACAATTTACTGACCCGAGCCGCAGATGTAACGCTGAAGGAAAGAAGGAGGCTTGTCCTTACGGTCCGAGAGACACCCCTCCATCAGGGACACCTCGATTTGATGCTCAAAGCAACCAATATAGGGGCGATCATTTACCCACCAGTACCTGCTTTTTACTCAAACCCTGTAAGCATCAACGACCTGGTGAACCACACCGTCGGGAAATTACTTGATCTATTCAGTATTGACGCAAAACTCTTTCGGAGATGGGGTGGCACCCCCCCTTACGTAAGCCAGGAATCTAACGACTTCGTCTGACCCTTACACATTAGATAGCGTCTACACGAGGAAGAAGAGATGCTCTAACAAGAATATCAAGAACCAATAGGAGATATTCTTATGTCAACGGAGTTACATCGGCACGATATTAACGACAAGTCTTGGGCATTGATCGAACCATACATGCTGGGTAAGCGAGGTCAATGGGATGGTATAGCGGAAGATAACCGGCGATTCATCAATGGGGTATGCTGGATACTACGCACCGGAGCATCATGGCGCGACTTACCAATCAAATACGGTAATTGGAACAGCGTAGCGAAACGGTTCAGGGATGGGTCAAGTATGGGCTATGGGAGAACATCCTCGAAAAACTTATCGACGACCCGGACTACGAATGGCTCATGATAGATGCCAGCCATTCCACATGGCACAGGCGCTGTTGGCGGTAACCAAGACAAAAAGGGGATCTGGCCGTGGATGCGCATGGTATGCCGGTCAGAATACTTGTGCTGGTACCGTCCATGAAGCTTGCGCCTTGATAGACGGTTTTACTACAGAATGCCGATAAAGGGTATGACAGCAGCGAAATCATTGACAAGGCTGCCTCCCTTAACATGAAAATGTTATCCCTCCAAGGAACAACCGTAAAGAGCAGCGTGAGTACGATAAAGAACTCTACCGACTGCGCCATTTGGTC
>JAISPL010000022.1 GCA_031274925.1 Syntrophobacterales bacterium
CCGCAGGATCAAACGCTTCCGGCGAGTGTTAACACGTTATGATAAGTTGGATGTTATGTTTGCTGCATTTGTTTTACTGACATTGACCGTTGATGCCTTGCTTTATTTAAAAGAGGCTAACGACTTCTCTCTGCACATCGACTACTCTGAATGATGGTGTTAATCACAATCCCATGTCATAGTAAACAATATTTTAACGAACCATACAAAGTGAAGGAATAAAACCCGGGGCAAGACATAAAAATGAGGACTTCTCCAAATAACGTTTCCGTATTTATAGGTCCCGTCTCGTTGCAGTGGAAGATTTCGGGGTCGGCTAACCGCTCCCTATCCTCTCTGCACCGGCATTTTACGGCATATTCCCAGTTTCTGCTCACTCTTGACAACCAAGTTGGCTCCTTGTACAATCAGTAGGAACTTGGGGGTTCTAGGAGCACGAAGAAGTAGCCCGTACCTTGTGCTGGCCCACCGGGCAAAGACAGAGCCTGGCTTTCCGTAGTCGTATGGACGAGACAGACAGAAAGATACTCAACATGATACAGGAAGAATTTCCGGTGGCCTCTAGGCCCTTCGCTGAAATAGGGGAATGGGTCGGCATCAGTGAGGCGGAAGTACTCGAACGGATAAAGAAAGCCAAAAAAGAAGGATATATCAGGCGCATAGGCCCGATTTTTGAGTCGGAAAAACTTGTCCTTACAAGCGCCCTTTGCGGAGCACACATTGAAGAAGCCATTCTCATGGATGTAGCAAAAGAGATCAACAAACACAAAGGGGTGACGCACAATTACGAACGGGAGGGGAGACTCAACCTCTGGTTCACCGTAACCGCAAAATCAGTCGAAGAGATCGACAGTTTTATCGGTGATCTTGAAATGAGATTTTCTCTCAAAATATATAGATTCCCCAAGAAAAGGGTTTTCAAGATAAAGACTTATTTCCCTGTGTAAAAATCTGGACTGTAATACAGGAACCATAGAGGCAAAACCCTGCAGGGTTCGGATGAAAACTGCCAGCCATTTTCAGGTATCAGGAGAACATCAATGAGCGAAGAATACGAAAGCTTCCAGCCCAACAAGGGAGAAAACACAGTTAAGCGCGTGTTTCTCGTTGACGGCAATTCCTATCTCTACCGGGCCTTCTTTGCAACCCCTCACCTTTCCAATTCCAGAGGATTGCCTACGAATGCCACCTACGCTTTCATGAATATGATTAAAAAACTTCTAAACGAGGAAAAACCAGACAATCTCGTTGTCATATTCGATTCCAAAGGTCCTACTTTTCGCGAGGAGATTTTGGAAACATACAAGGAACACAGACCTCCTATGCCCGGAAACCTTGCCGTCCAGATACCTTATGTAAAAAAGATCACGGAAGCAATGGGTCTCCCTATACGCGAAAAAGAAGGCGTTGAAGCCGACGACGTAATCGGCACCATAGTCGAGCGCCTAAAAGAAGAGAACGTCCATACGTATATCGTCACGAGTGACAAAGACATGATGCAGCTCGTATCCAAACGCGTCTCCATCTATGACAGCATGAAAAACCTGCGTATAGGGCCCAAGGAGGTAGAGGATAAGTTGGGTGTAAAGCCGTCGCTGGTTATAGATTACCTCGCTCTCGCCGGTGACACTTCCGACAATATTCCCGGCGTACCCGGCGTTGGGAACAAGACCGCCCGGGAACTTGTTGCCACCCACGGTGACATTGATTCCATTTACGGAAACCTCGACGCAATAAAGAAACCGTCTGTGGCCGAGAAGCTCAGGAAGGGAAAGGACCTAGCCCATCTCAGTAAAGACCTCGCCACCATCAGACTTGACGTTGAGTGCGACGTGGCGATAGACATAGGTGATCTCACATTAAGAGAACCCGATCTCAAAGCTCTGCGACGGCTTTTCCGGGAGCTAGAATTCACGACCCTTTACAAGGAAATTAAAATAGAAAATGTCGAACGGAGAGAATGGCCTTCAATAGAGCTTTCGGCATTCAATATGGAACGCATCGGTATCGTAGCCACGTTTCATGGGAAAAATTCCGGAGACCCCATCCTCGCAAGGTTTACCGCATTCGATGGTACGGGAATATTCTACTCCGAGAATGAAGACGACATGGTCTCCATACTGACGCAGGCAACCTCACTGACAGTTCACAACCTAAAGCCTCTGTATATCATCGCCGCAAATCACGGAATCAACCTTCCGGAGTACTGTTTTGATACAATGCTGGCCACGTATCTGGTCAATCCTCTGAGGAAAGATTATGAAATAAACTCCCTTGTGGAGGAATATCTCGATATAGAGATCGCTTCTCACGACTCAAAACATACCCTTGCGGACAGTCTGCCTTATCTCTTTGAGCTGGCCGACAGTCTCCTGGCGAAAATGGATGAGTTGGGCCTCTTAAAACTCTTTACCGATATTGAGATGCCCCTTATTGAAGTACTAGCTGCCATGGAGAAGTACGGCGTAAAAGTGGACAGAAAGATGTTCCTCAGTCTCTCAAGAGATTTCGACCAGCGCCTGAACGGTCTCATAAAAAACATCTATACACTCGCAGGTGAATCGTTTAACATCAACTCACCTCAGCAGCTTTCCCGTATTCTTTTTGAAACTTTGGGGTTACCTCCAACAAAGAAGACGAAAAAAGGATACTCCACCGACATTGATGTCCTCCAGAGCCTGTCCGCCCTCCATGCCCTACCCAGGGAGATTCTCGAATACCGGAGTATTATGAAACTCAAGAGTACTTATGTTGACGTACTTCCCACGCTAATCAGTCCCAGGACCGGCAGGATCCACACATCCTTCAACCAGATGGTCGTGGCCACAGGCAGACTTTCGAGTACAGAGCCTAATCTCCAAAACATACCGATACGTGGCGAGGAAGGAGTGAAAATACGTCAGGCTTTCGTGCCCGAAGAAGGTTTTCTTCTTCTGTCTTCGGATTATTCTCAAATAGAACTACGCATCCTGGCCCATCTGTCTCAAGACGAAGTACTTATAAGCACCTTCCTGGCTGATGAGGATGTTCATGCCAGAGTAGCCCGCGAGGTTTTCGGCGTGGGGTCTTTTGGAGTAACCGCTGAAATGCGAAGGACAGCCAAGATAATAAATTTCGGTATTGTTTACGGGATCAGCGGTTACGGTCTTTCGAAAGAGTTGGGAGTCTCTCCTAAGGAAGCCCAAGATTATATTGACGCCTATTTCGAAAAATATAAGGGTGTAAAGGCGTATATCGAGAGAACCATCCGGGAGGTCCGCGAGACCGGTTTTGTAAAAACTCTCTTCGGTCGCAGACGCTATATACCCGAGATCAACAACCCTGACGCAAATATACGCCAGTTAGGAGAAAGACTCGCCATGAATACCCCCATCCAGGGCACCGCCGCAGACGTGATCAAACTCGCCATGGTACGAATATTTAAAAAACACGGGAAAATCCATCTTTTCTCGCGGCTCATAATGCAGATCCACGATGAACTTGTCTTTGAGGTGAAAGAGACGGAGTTGAAAACGATGGAGAAAATCGTCAAAGAAGAAATGGAAAACGTAATCTCGTTGTCCGTACCATTGAAGGTAAACCTTCTAATAGGGAAAAATTGGGCGGAAGCCCATGATTAGTCGGTTTCGCAAGAATTGAGAACACCTTCGCGCAGAAAAATAAATACAAAAACTGAAAAATAGTCTAGATAGTGTCACCAATATATCCATGATATAATAGAGAAAACAGCCAGGGGATAATCTCTATGCAATCACATCGACGACATGACATAACGGATACTGTGTGGGAGTTGATCAGACCTTATACGACGGCAACATAAAGAACATGGGGCGGAAACGCCCGAGATACGCATCTGTTTATCAATGCCGTGTTCTGGATATTGCAAACAGGCACACCTTGGCTGATCTTCCTTATGGCAGTTGGAACACTGTACGGCGCCGTTTCTGTCGATGGAGAGACAAAGGGCTATGGGAGAAGCGTTGATTGATGATCCTGATTTCAAATGGCTCATGATAGATGCCAGCCATTCCACATGGCACAGGCGCTGTTGGCGGTAACCAAGACAAAAAGGGGATCTGGCCATGGATGCGCATGGTATGCCGGTCAGAATACTTGTGCTGGTACCGTCCATGAAGCTTGCGCCTTGATAGACGGTTTTACTACAGAATGCCGATAAAGGGTATGATAGCAGCGAAATCATTGACAAGGCTGCCTCCCTTAACATGAAAATGTTATCCCTCCAAGGAACAACCGTAAAGAGCAGCGTGAGTACGATAAAGAACTCTACCGACTGCGCCATTTGGTC
>JAISPL010000023.1 GCA_031274925.1 Syntrophobacterales bacterium
TACCCCTTACTATTCCATTTTTTATAGTTCGTTCTGAGTCGTAATTCTTACACTTCGGCATAATACACCTCCAATAAGAGGAGGTGTATTATAAATATATCGCTATGTAAATATTCTCCAATTTCCTTCCTGCCGCCTTATTCGCCAGAACTAAACTTGATTGAACGTTTCTGGGGCTGGCTCAAATCTCGGCTGCGTAGTATCTTGCATCTATTAGATTCATTTGACGATGCTCTTGCAGACTGTTTTTAAGTGGGGTGAGTATAAAAACCTCTCCACCCGGAACACGGTGTGGAAAAAGCACGCTGCGAGCAGTAACAGGGCAACAAATACAGCCTTTTTCATCCTCATGAGGGTCTCATGAAAGGGCGCATCATGACTGTAAAATAACCACGGGGTGGGAAGTTTACACCGGAAACTATTTCTTGCTTCGGAGGCTTTGCTTTTTATTCGAAACGGTTTATGCCGTTCGCTAACAACTAACGATCGGCGACCAAGACCACCTTTACAAAAGGCTTTTCAATATCCTGTAGGATTTGAACTCCACAGCGAGGTGAAACGAGATGAAACCCTCCATGAGTTGCCGAGCCTCCAGTTCGAATCGCTTCTGGTCGGATGGTTTTCCCGCTTCCGGAGGCATCCCGCTGTCTCGGACTCCATGAATTGATCCGCAAATGGTGCTCCCTACGGATACAAGACTCGGTATGGTACCCTCCGAATAGGTCCTGTGAGGTAACGACCTTGCGCACGCCGGGCAAAGTACGCCTCCTCTTTCATTTGAGAAACGGGAGTTAATTTCGTCGGAAACTTTTTTCCCACAATAAACACAGTTCCTGAAGTTCGGCATATACCCGAGGACTTCCAGCATTCTAAGCTCATAATGGAGGATATCAGCGTAGGCGAATTCCCTTTGTTTGACCCTGACTAGAATTTCTTTCAATGCCTGAAAAAGGTCGATGTTCTTTTCCCGCTCTTTTGTCAGTCTGTCCGCGAATTCAGTGAAGAAGCAGGCGGTGCATGCCCTTTTCAGACTTGCTTCAATGCCATTATTCGTCTCCACTATGTCCGCGTTTTCTATACGCACCATCCCCTTTTCCTGCTTCTCGAAATACTCCACTCGTATGTGATTGAAGGGTTCAAGGGTGTTGGAAAATCTTTTCTGACTTTTGCCTGCCCCTTTTGCAATGGCGGTAACCTTGCCCGAGGTGAAGGTAAAGAGCCTTATGATCCTGTCCGATTCTCCGTAGGCCCTCTTAAAAAGAACAATCGCCTCGTCTTTACGGAGCGCCATGGAAACCTCTGAACGGCAATGAATAGTGAATAATGGATAGTGGATAGTCGTCAGAAGTTACTATTCCCGCGCCCCTCCCGGGAGCCAAAAACAGGCGCCTGAAGAGGGGGTCAGGGCAAGGAGGAATAACCTCCGGTACTCCCAAACTCGCTTCAGGACGATCCGTATAGGCGAACACCTTAAAAATCACAGATAACCCCAAAATGAACATGCCGCACGCAGTGAGGCGGAAATGCTGTGTGGTTGCCTCTCCTCTTCACTATTCGCCTCGCGCTGTACGCTATTATCGTTTCTATCGTTCAACGATCTGTTTGTCCTTTTCAGGTTTGAAGGTGAACTTTCCGGCTTCAATTGGTTGATTTATCTTTATGGATGAAAATTCTATGGCATTGACATTGCCTGTAAATTCATGGATCTCTATCTTCCTTACCCTGTTCTGTTTGTCGATCCAGATTTTTGCCGCAGTGACTGTGCCCTCTTTCTTTGGGGCAAGTTCCAGGACATCAAGGTCGCCTGATTTTGTCTGTTGCGTGAGGGTAAAAAGCTCATCTATTGTGGCTATATCTTCTATAAGATCAAGGAACGTTCCTCCCGTCTTCGCTTTGCGGATCTTGTCTTTAATCACAAAAGGTTTATCCTCGTCTCCCTGCCATATATACTTGCCGTCGTAAAGAAAGTACATTGCTTTTGGCACTTTGTATTTCCAGAGAAAACCTTTCTGCTTTTTGTAAGAAAACTCCCCATCTGACTCTCTTTCTTTTTTGAGACTTGCAATGAAGATCTTCTGATGAAAACTGGCTTCCAAGGTCATAATCGCAAAGTATGTCTTCTTGATCCCTTCAAAAGGGGATAAAAAGGCGGAATTGGCCACCGGAGAACTGGGCTCTTGGGCACGCACCTGCCCCATCCACACAGATGCGATGAGCGCGAAAAACACGGCACAGACAACAGACGAATATTTTTTCATATCGGGTTCTCTCAATCTCATTTTTTTTTCAATACTTCTCTAGGCTTTACCCCATCGGATGGGCCTACGATCTCGTCTCTCTCCATTCTCTCGATGATCCTCGCAGCCCTATTGTAGCCTATCCTAAACCGTCTCTGGACCATACTGATAGATGCCTCCCCCTTATCCATGACAAACTCGACCGCCTCATTGTACTTCTCATCATTGATCTCTTCTCCGTTTTCCTCTTCTTCCTTCTCCTCCAGGATCTCGCTCTGGTAAGAGGGCGAACCCTGCTGTTTCAGGAACTCCACGATCCTTTTTATCTCTCCTTCCGATACGAAAGGCCCGTGGAGTCTCTGAAGCCTTCCCACCCCGGGACTCAAGAAAAGCATGTCTCCGTAACCGAGGAGACTTTCCGCCCCATTCGTATCAAGGATAGTCCGTGAATCAACCTTGGAGAAGACTTTACATGCCACCCTTGCAGGGAAGTTAGCTTTAATAATACCGGTGAGCACATCCACGGATGGCCGCTGGGTTGCCAAGATAAGATGGATACCAGATGCGCGGGCCATCTGGGCAAGGCGGGCGATATGCTCTTCCACTTCCTTGGGAGAGACCATCATGAGGTCGGCAAGCTCGTCTATGACCACGACAATATAGGGAAGTGCCTCCAACTCCCGCGCCATCTTCTGGTTGTATTTTTCTATGCTCCTTACCCCTGTTTCCGCCATCATGGCATACCGTCTCTCCATTTCCTGCGTCATCCACTTGAGAGCCGTCTTCGCGTTCTTGGCGTTTGTCACCACAGGGAGAAGTAGATGAGGGATACCCTCGTAGAAGGAAAGCTCAAGCATCTTGAGATCAATCATGAGGAATTTTACGTTCATCGGCGTCGCCTTGTAGAGCATACTGCATATCATGCTGTTGAGCGAGACGCTCTTGCCCGAGCCGGTGGCTCCGGCAACAAGAAGGTGGGGCATTTTCGTGAGGTCTGCCACGTGAGGATCTCCCGAGATTGATTTGCCGATCGTCAGGGTCAAAAACGAAGGCGAGGAAGAAAATGTCTGTGATTCTATGATCTCCCTGAAATAGACCGTCTGTCGCGTCTTATTGGGGACCTCTACACCCACCACGGCCTTTCCCGGTATGGGTGCGATAATTCTGATCGACACGGCGGAGAGAGCCATGGCGAGGTCGTCGGCAAGGTTCGATATTCTGCTCACTTTTATGCCAGGGGCTGGCTCGAATTCGTACATGGTGATGACCGGTCCGGGGCGCACCTCCGATACTTTTCCCTCAATACCGTAATCCTTCAGCTTTTTCTCAAGTATCTGGGCGTTATACTGGATACTTTCCTTGTCTACCTTTACTTCTTTGCGCTCCACCGGGTCAAGGAGAGATATGGCGGGGAGTTTGTAGGGACCCACCTGGTCAAAAAACTCGAACGATTCCTGGACAACGGCCGGTTTCTTTTCCACCTTCAGTGGTGGGTCAAGTGTCTTCTCTTCTGTTACCTTTATCTCCTTTCTCCGCTCCAGAGGCTTTCTCCTAGCCAGGTTCTCCTCAATGACCGTAAGAATAGGGGCCTGTATGATGAGGAAAAGGGAAATTAAGAACAGGATCGCCAATATGAGGATGCTCCCGAAAAAGCTGAAAAGGCTCATAAGGACCTTCTCAAGCAGGGAGCCGAGAAAGCCGGCAAAGGGTATAGATATGCCCGATATCTTTATCTTGCCTATCAGGATCTGAAAAAGTGAAGAGGAAGAGAAAAAAAAGAGGGTAAGTCCGGCCGCAAGTATAAGAGGATGTGGGGGTTCCTTTTTTCTAAGATAGAAAAAGGAGAAAAGAAGGGCAAAGAAGCAGAGAAGATAGCTCATCATGCCGAACATTTGTATGAAGATGTCCGAGATGTAAGACCCTGCCTTGCCACAGAGGTTCTTTGCCGCATCCCCGGTAACCGTGCTGAGAGAAGGATCAAAGTGATGATAAGAAAGGAGGCTCACGAAAAGGAATATGAAGATACCTGCCAGACAGATGCCCAAGATCTCTTTCTTTAGGTCTCCTGACATGTCACCAACACCTTGATGCGGTCTTTCACCTCATTCATGACCCCGGCCTTTGCGGAACTACCCTTCCCCTCTACTTCCACAGGCTTTCCGATTGTTATATATACTACCCCTTTTTGCTTGGGAATAAAACTGCCTTTTGGCTGGAGACGGTTCGTCCCGTTTATACCTACCGGCACTATGGGCACTCCAGCCCTGACGGCAAGATTAAAAACACCCTGCTTGAAAGGGAGGAGAGCACCATCTTCGCTCCTCGTACCTTCAGGGAAAATGAGCAGATTCATACCTTCCCTGATCTTACGGCCTGCTTCGTCGATGGCCCGGAGTGCCTCTCTCGGGTTTTCACGGTCAATACTTACATCTCCTGCTCTCATCATAACCCATCCCACGAAAGGAATAGAGAAAAGCTCTTTTTTTGCCAGCCACTTGAAGGTCATGGGAAGGCCAGCAAGGAGGGTGTAAATGTCGAGGGCGCTCTGATGGTTACACATGAGTATGAAGGGTGGGTGCGGCACATGTTCAATCCCCCGGACCGAGACGCTTATGCCTGCCAGTTTTACATGGTTCGTCGCCCATAAGCGGGATAAACGGTGCATGGTTTTTCTTTTCGGGTCAAAAAGGGAGACAATGAGAGCAAGAATAGAGAAAGCGAGAGTAGAGACGACGAGATGGATGAAGGAAATGATTTTCCTCATTTCACGTCTTTTCTCAGGTTATTGATGATCTTTCTTACCTCTGTCCTTATCTTCGTATCAATGTCATAGGGTGACAAGTTTCTCCTGTCTGCCTCCATCACGTTCTCGTTGTAGCTCATGGAACCAAGGTACGGAAGGCCACTCAGATGGTCATCTATGAGCGCGATATCCCTTTCGTCTACAACTTTATTCCCCACGACATAGACGCGGGAGATACCCAGGTCTGAGGCGAGTCTCTTTACCTGCTCTGCGGTCCGAAAGCTTCGCTGGCCCGGCTCAACAACCACGATGATGGCGTCAATATAAGCCGTAGAACCCCGGCCCAAATGTTCAAGTCCTGCCTCCATGTCCACGATCACATATTCGTCTCGCTCTATGAATACATGAGCGAGCAGGTTCTTCAGCATCACGTTCTCCGCGCAGAAGCAACCGCCGCCGCCTTGGGGAATGCTACCTAAGATCACCAGCTTTATGCCGTTCTTTTGAATGGCGAATCTCTCAGGGATATCATCCACCTTGGGGTTGAGCCGGAAGAATGAACCGAGTTCGCCCTGCTTTGAGGCAGTCCGCTCCTCAATGAATTCAGTCATCTGGGCAAGGGGCCTGACCTTTTCCAATTGGGTCTCGTCGATGCCGATGGCGGATGCGAGATTCGAGTCGGGATCGGCATCAATGGCAAGGATCCTTTGGCCCGCGTCGGCAAAACAGCGGGCCATCACACCTGCCAGTGTCGTCTTCCCCACACCGCCTTTTCCAGAAATAGCAATCTTCATAGTTAGAAACCGGTTAAAGGTATCATTTCAATCAGGGCCGTGTCAATTGGCTTTCTCAAGCGGTTAAGGAGGAAAAGATTGTTTCGATGTATTGCTACAGAGTATGGCATTGAGTGAAAGCGCGATATATAGGTCTTCCATGGCCCTGATGCATAATATACACCGACGTACAGGAATCCTCACAAGCGGTATATCTTCTGCTTTCAAAAAATGTCATACCACATTCAATAAAGTACAATTATTGGTCTTTTTAAAGAGAAGAAGGTTTTCCACTCCTATGGGTCCCCCAGTAACTCTCTCGGACCGTTGAGATCATCTGTAAACCAATATGCTGCTTCGCCAGGAGACCTGTAATGCGCAATGCATCCAACACAACAAAATCTCCGTCGTCATTTCCAAATGCTACCGATATAACATTGTAATACATACGGTTGACCGCCTCCTTAGATTGCCCCACATGTCACCCCCCCAACTGACTGCAAAATATCAGGCTCCAGACTTCCATGCAACAAGAGAGGCGATATCTCCTCACATGGTCCACACATTAGGATGAATAAAAGGTCTGCCTGTTCAATAATTATAGCTACGCTTCAGTTCCTTGCCGGCCACGAAGTTGAGGATTCCCATGGAAAGCGTCATGGGATGGACCGAGTAGAATCTAGCAGTCTGGTGCAATGGTCCCTAGACCAGTGTGTCATCATTTTCCAATATGAATATTTTCCCTGCAACTTCTGGCGCCACCGTAAAACCGTATCTCGGCACTCTCAACGTATAACCTCATCCTGCCTTGGCGCTGTTGGTTATTGGCAGTTACGGTTGTGTCGCCTTTTTCTGCAAAGTACTCTATTATGTTAGAGGGTAGCTCAATCCTCATCGCCCCAGTATCGACGATATTGGCTATGATTCCGTTCTATTTGTGTTTCATGGCTTAAGTCGATGAAGAGTATATCGCGAAATATGGACTCACTGCATGCTTTTTCAGCAACGCAACGTCCCAGGCTATCGGCTACGTCTGCGGAGATTTCTTTTCGGTGGACCGGGATGCTTATTTTATTGATGGTAACGAGAATATTGATGATATTCCAGAAAGCGCCGAGCAGCTTGCCGGAGAGACGCATCCGGTAGCAATTATGGTCTCCCCTTAAGTGGGATTTATAATCTTGACAGACAAAGGCATCATAACCTGCCCGAGAAAACAGTCTGTCTAGCATGTCCCATGCATGGTATTGATGCCCTGCCCTGCCTCACCGCCCAGTTTAATTGAGCAGTCCAAATAGCCTCCCTTGTGACACGCCTACCTGAAATTATGGTCTTCTTTTGTCTATAAGAGCGATGTCTGCCCCAAGAATTTCAACTCCGCTTTAGCGCGATGCCCGACCCCGGCCTGCTTGCTTCCCCCCCCAGCAATCCGCCAGGGATAGATGATGCTTCGCCGCCTGAAGGACATGATGCGGCCCCTTCAATATTCTCCAGATATTACAGAACGTGACGGTCTGGTCGCTCTCGTACCACTCATAATGAAAACGTAATCTGCCGAGAAGTCTAAAAAAAGAAAGCGGGCCATAGGCCCGCCCGGATCATCTTTATTTCTTTTTTGCTTTTGCAGCCTGTTTGGCTGGAGCTTTCTTTGCTTTGGGTTTTGCGGCAACGGCCTTACCGTTTGCGGCTGCCTTTAATGCTGCTCCCGCAGTGAACTTAGGCACTTTCTTTGCAGCAATCTTGATCTCTTTTCCTGTCTTCGGATTTCTACCCTTCCTAGCTTTTCTGTCGGCTACGGAGAAAGTCCCGAACCCTACGAGCGTTAGTTTTTCGCCTTTCTTTATCGCCTGCTCAATTGAGTCCGTGACTACTGATAGAGCTTTTGCTGCGGCCACTTTTGTAATCTTAATCTCTTCTGCCATTTTCGCAACGATATCTGCCTTGGTCATTCTTACCTCCTTGGTTTATGTGGATATATAATTATCAGGCAAATTTGCTTCACCTGTTATAGTAATCCCTGTAAGAACAACCATCTACGAAGATTATTATCACAATTTCTTTATAAATCAAGTATTTTTTGTAATTTCTTTAAAGAAAACAATGCCTGTTGGGGGCAGCGCTATCGGTTACTCGTCATTAATTGAGCGTCGTGATGCGTCAAAATATATAATATATTGTTTAATTACAGCATATTATACTCCTATAAGGTCTCTTCGGAGCCCTGCAGTTTACCTCTTACAACATAGAGATCTGCCGATGAAGAAGAAAAAAAGGGAATTGCAATGGCTTCTGACGCCTAAAAATCCCTTCCGTTCCATTCTCGTAAAGCAATTAGACGGGGGTATAATCTATTGACTTGGCAATTCAGTCAATATAGATTATGATTGTGTTTACTCTGTGCATAAAGGATTCATTCGCGGCTGCTCACAGACTTGAGGCATACCACGGGAAGTGTGAGGAACTCCATGGGCATAATTTTCAGGTTGAAGCCTTTTTTTCCGGCACGGAATTGAACCCTGAAGGAATGGTCATAGATTTCAAGATACTCAAGGATTATTTGAAACAGATACTGAATACCCTTGACCACAAATATTTGAACGATATACCTTTTTTCAGCGAGAGGACAAGTTCCTCCGAATATATCGCCATGTTTCTTTTCCATTGCCTCTCCGAACTGACACAAGGGACCGCCGTTTCCGTAAAGGAAGTAAAGGTATGGGAATCGGATAAGGCGGGTGTTTCATATCATGAACAATAAAAAAGTAAAAGTGAACCTCATGGCCCAAGCGTCATTTGGCGCGCACGGTACGCGGGATAAGGAGACTCCGATAGTTCTGCCGTCGGAGAGGGGGGCGACGCGAACTCCCTTAATTGATACGCAAAACATGCCAGACCATAGAAAGATAGAGATCGACAAGGTGGGTGTAAAAGGAGTCAAATATCCAATTGTCGTTCTCGACAAAAAAAACGGCTTTCAACATACCGTGGCTACCATTGATATGTATGTGAACCTGCCCCACGACTATAAAGGTACCCACATGAGCAGGTTCGTTGAAATTCTCCACGAAAACCAGAGTATGATCAACATGAAGAATCTGCCGAACATCCTGAGACAAATGAAGGAAAGGCTGAATGCGGAATCAGCGCACCTTGAAGTAAGATTCCCCTACTTCCTAAAAAAGGAAGCACCAGTAAGCAAGATCCCAAGTTACCTCGAATACAAATGCGGTTTTCTAGGGTCCATGGACGAGTCCGGCAGGATGAAGGAATTTACAGTCACCGTGCTCGTTCCCGTCAGTACTCTCTGTCCCTGTTCGAAAGAGATCAGTGAACACGGGGCTCATAACCAGCGTGGCATTGCAAGAGTCGATGTGCGGTTCAGGAAATTTTTCTGGATTGAAGACCTTATCTCCATGATAGAGGCGTGCGCGAGCATCGGCATCTATTCTATACTAAAAAGGGAAGATGAAAAGTACGTCACCGAGAAGGCCTTCGAGAATCCAAAATTCGTGGAGGATCTGGTAAGAGATATTGCGGAAGCACTGGCAAAGGATTCCAATATTACGTGGTTTGCAATAGAAGCGGAAAATTTCGAAAGTATCCACAACCATAGCGCATATGCGTATCTTGAGAGGAAAAAAGAAGGAGGAAGTCCATGAGAAGAATCATCGTAGCCTGTTTTGCCTTGTTGATCGTCATTTCAGTAATTTCAGGGTGCGCAACCATCGACAGGTGGTCAGGGAGGGACGACACCTCAAAATCCAAGAGTGACCTGCCGAACCAGGTATTTTACGGATTCCCCGACATACCTATTCCCACAGAGTTGACATACGAAACGGACAAGAGCTTCATTTACGAGACTCAAACGATGAGGGTGGGCATATTGGTGCTCTCGGGCAATGTGGAGCCTCAGTCAGTAGAAGACTACTTCAAGGTCAATATGGCAAAGAATGGCTGGAGGTTCGTGAACAGTTTTAAGTTCAGAGGGGATATATCCGCTAACTTCACAAAAGATGAAAAGACGGTCGCCCTGAAAGTCTCCAGGACACCCTTCACGACCGAAGTAGAAATTTGGGTTGGGCCAGCGGCTTCTTTCGACAGAGGAAATCTACAGAGACATGACGGACCCGCAAAAGTGCAATGACAGGCAAGTGAAAATTCCGCGATCGAGAGCGTCTTTGATCATGTAAGCCTCAAAGACGCTCTCGAAAAAGTGGAGGTCGAATATCGCATGAAGGAATACTCAAGAATACGGCATAGCCGGCCTATTCGTAAAAGAAAATAAGGATGAAGAGCAGGTCGAAAAGATTGTAGCTCGGATAAAATCACTTCCCTATGTGGCTTTTTCGCAAGACTGATCCGTCAGAACTCCTGTCGAATTCAAAATACGTCTCCATAGTGGGAGCAGGAGGCAAAACTACCCTTATGGAGTACAGCGCCCGAGGGGCTGTACTGGATGGCAGAAGTGTCGCCGTGACAACTACCACCAAGATATACGCGACCGAACCTTATGTGCTTTTTGAGGATCTATTTTCACCCAACTCCTTTGACAACAAAACTCGGGAGGGATTCCTTAGGATCGGAAAAACCCTCGAAGAAGGAAAGCTGACCGGCCTATCTTTCTCTGACTTGCAGATCGTGGGCAGTCTCTTTGATCTTGTGCTCATTGAGGCCGATGGAGCAAAACAGTATCCTCTCAAACGCCATGCCGCGCATGAGCCCGTGATTGTTCCCTTTTCCGACCGAGTCTTCGTGGTAGCAGGTCTTGACGCCTTGCACCGGACCGTGCGCGAATCTGTCTTCCGATGGAAGTCAACCCGCCGCTCCGCAGACATCTCCCGGGACACCGCCATTTCCGTCGACATTTTTTCGGGCTTTTTCTCTCGCTCCATTCTCATGAAAAATGTGGAACCGGCAAAATGTACCGTCATCCTCAATAAGTATGATGTGCTGAGAGAAAAGCGCAAGGCTGTGGAGATGGCAAAGAAAATACTCAAAGAAACAGGGGTGAAGGATGTGGTCATCGCGAGTCCACTCCATCGGTTGTTTTACCGGCTGACGGCAGCTTGAGATTCTTCCGCTCCCGGACAAAAACCGGTCAAATCAAGCAGAACGGTCGTGCTCTCGTGCATTGAAATATGAGATTTAAAAACAACGAAATGAATCCACGCAATCCTCTTCGCCTGACCTTAAAATATGCCCACAATGAAAGCGGAGAGGGCGTCAAAGGAACTTTCTTGGTTGGGCTTTCACAACCTAACTCTGATATTCAACGGTGTAATGCCAGCCTTTGACGACCATATTTCCAAAAATATGTGCCAAAGCAGAAAAAGGTATTCGCCGAGCTACCGGCAGGATTAAAAAAAGTGTTACCACTTCCCTTATGCCGCTTCGTGTATGCAACATCACAAGCTTGGAGAACATGCGTAATCTGTTTGTGAAAAGCAACTTTGTCGGAAACATTGAAACACTCAATGCGCCAGATTTGCCGAAGCTTGATATTGTCATTGATGATTTTTACGCTACAGGTAAAAAGACCATTTTCGTGATAGGGAAAGGTGGCGTCAAGAAAGCATCTTTTGTCTCCGTTATCACCATAGGTCTATCCCCCCCCCCAAAAAAAAAGGGGGGGGAGGAGATATCTGACCACGGCAGATCCCGCTGCTCATTTGAAATTTACATACATAGTGATAGCACCATGATCCGCATCGGCAAAAAGCGGAGTTAGAGCAGTATCAAGAGGAGGTGCTTATCAAAGCAAGAAAAACTACGTCAGATGTGGAGAAAGATTCGCATTCGGTCCATAGCTGTTCCCGTACCTTTGCAGAGGAATATGTTTCCTGTGCTGGTCGTCCTTGCTTCGTGAAAGATGGGTAGCCATATCAGTCATGGGCAATATATCTTGTCTATGGGAGAGCTTGACCTTAAGCTGCGGATTCTTCGGAACCAGCGACAATAAGAGATGGAGAGCTGGTTATAATGGATCTATGCGTTCCTTGTAACCGACGAGAGTTGATCAGGAGCCCTCATTCCTCCACCAGGGCGTGCTTCTTATTTACCGAAAAATGCCTTCTCCTCTGTACTGACGCAATGCCCTCTGCTGGACTCCGTCTATCTTGGTTAAGTACAAACTACCAGGGCATGGGGGCAGGTTAAGGGGGCGGCACAAAGCCATTTGCAACCATGGACGATGTTATGGCGACATCGGATCAAACAGTGCCGCGATGTCTCAAATATGGTATTATTCGTAATAGCTAATACATCGAATCGGCATGGATGTAGGAGAGACATACCGATTCGCCTTGACTTTCGAATTACGGGACAGTTATATTTTTTCATGCTTCACCATAGAATGTCGATTTGTCGATTTTTTCTGCTTATTGTTCTCATCCTCCATGTATGGGTCTTGATTGCCGATGCTATGAATTGTCAAGGCTGTCTGTCCGTTCTCGAAAACCGGGTACTTGGCCTCTTCGCGTCAAGTTTTGATGATGCAGACCACACAGCTACTTTCATCCCAAGATGGGAGTTTGGACTCCTACATTGATGGGGTAGAATATTGTCCTGTGTGCAAGAATCCTCCAGCTTTTTCTTTGCCTATGGGGTACGCACCGTACCATTCCGTAATATTTATCCGCCCCGAAACCAGCTACAATATCGTACCTGGAATAACATCTTCGGTCTTTAGACCGTCCAAACTCTCCTTTGCGACACCGCTCGTCCGTTAGATCTAAAATAGTTTTCAGATCAAACGGATAGTTGCAGATCAAATTTACATTAAAATTATTATTTTTTAGAGTGGAGTGTATGAGATACTTGAAAATTTTTATCCATATGTTCGTCATTTTCCTGTTCGCAAATACTGCAGAAGGGTTGACGATTGACGATGCAGTACGGACCGCTGTGATACAAAACCCAGAACTCAGCTCTCTCAGGTTTGAAGAAGAAGTCGCCCGGGGACAACTTCAAAAAGCGGAGCTGCCTTTTCTCTCAAATCCGGTCATAGAAAACTACATATCAAGAAAACAGACGCTTCCCGAGGAGAGGTCTGGATCAATGGCCAACTATGGAGTAAGACTTCTCCAGGAATTTGAGGTAGCAGGTCAGAGAGGTATCAGAATTGAGGTAGCGTAGAAGAATCTGGCAAAAATCAGTCTCGAGATCAAAGACAGGGAAAGAATACTCCAATACGAGGTAAGGAATACTTTTGCAACGGTCCTTGCCTTTAAAGAGAGAGCCGCTCTCATGAGAGAAGTAGTGAGGCTCAAGGAAGAATTGCTTGAACTCACTAAAATAAAGTATGAGGCCGGAGATGTGTCCACTCTGGAAGTAAATCTAGCCGAGGTAGAGGCAAGCAAGGTAAAGAGTGATCTCATAACTGTGGAACGGAGCTTCGGAGAATCAAGGCTCTCTCTGCAGGAGACCATGGGGGCAGGAACCAAGGTCTTGCCCACGATTGAGGGACAGCTCGCACCCGAGATCGCCGTCATCCCGGACAAAGATTATTTGAAAGCAGTGCTTGAGGACAGACCGGATATAAAAGCGGCTGTGGTGGAAATTGACAGAACAAACCGGGTCGATGCGCTTGTTTGGAGGGAAGCCATACCTAATCCCAGTCTCGGTGGATTTTATACCCGCGATGAGCAAAGAGGTGAGGTGGGTGTAATCCTTTCCGTCTCTATACCCATCTTTGACAGAAAGCAGGCCCAGAAGAGAGAGGCCAGGGCCCGAATGGAACAGGCCCGTATCAGGCGGGCGGGCCTCGGGCTCGCGGTTGAAAAGGAATTCGAGCAGGAGTACATGAATCTCGCTTCCTCTCTTCTCCAGCTTTCCATCTACAAGAAAGAGATTCTCGCAAAGTCCCTTGAGAATCTCGACCTCCTTAACCTCGCCTTCAAAGAAGGAAAGATCAGTTTTTTTGACGTACGCCTTGCGCAACGGGATGCCATAGATCTCAGAATTGCACATCTCGATACTTTACTCAGGGCTCAGCAGGCAATCTACGGGATGGAACGAACTATCGGAGGTAACCTCAGATGACCCTACAACAAATAAAGAGAATGTTCCTTATCCTCTCTATTCCGCTAATTATTCTGTCACTTCTATCCATCCCGCTGGGCTGCCGCAGGCAAGAGGACCAGAAACAACCCGAAGTGAAAATGGAGTTGGGAAAGAAAGGAAATGAAACTGGAGAAAAAACCGAAGAGCATGATCTCGTGGTTCTTACGTCTGAACAGATGAAGATCGCTGGAATAGAGATACGGAAGGCAATTGCAGGTTCTTTTGACATTCCTCTCACGACCACGGCTATCATCGAGTCGAATAGCGACAGGATATCGAAGATAGGGTCCAAAGTGTCCGGACGGATAACAAAAGTCGCAGGCAGGCAGGGCGACCGGGTGAGCACAGGACAGCCTCTGGCGTATCTTGAAAGCGTGGATCTGGATCAGGCATGGTCAGACTACACAAAAGCAAAAGGAAAACATGCGCTTGCCGCAGCAAATTTCAAAAGAGAAGAGGCCCTCTTCGCAAAAAAGATAGCCCCGGAAAAAGACGTCCTGAGGGCAAGGCAGGAATTCAAGGAAACCGAAGCGGACCTGAAATTAAGCGTGAGGCGTCTGAAACTCTTAGGCGTGGAAGGAGCAAAAGCAGAAGGTCAGTCCGATGGATCAGATGAGAGCCGCCATACCGTGGTCATTCCATCTCCTATCCGCGGCGTGATGATTGAAAAAACCGTCACCCAGGGAGAGATGGTAAGCCCGGATAAGGTACTGTTTACCGTGTCCGACCTCTCAATATGAGAAAGATATAAGACGGCTTAGAACTGGGATGGATGCAAAACTCCTCATAGCAGCATACCCGGATGTACCTTTTTGGGGCCGCGTGTCATATATAGGCGACACTATGGACGAAAAGACGCGTACAGTAAAGGCCAGAGTTACAGTAGACAATACAAAAGGGTTTCTCAAACCTGGCATGTTTGCTACCGTTTCGATAGAGTCGTTGAAAGACGCTCAGGAAATAAAGCTCCTTGCTGTTCCAGAGGAAGCGATCCAAGGGGAAGGCCCGGCCCGTTACGCGTTTATGGCGCTGGGGGACGGTAAATTCAAGAAAATTGATGTGACTGTGGGGAAGACACTGGGGAAGATCGTCGAGATAACGGGCGGATTAAAGGAGGGCGACGAGATAGTTGTAAAAGGAGGCTTTATCCTCAAGTCCGAGATAAACAAGAAGGCTCTCGTGGAGGAATGACATGATAGGCCGCCTCATTCTCTTATCTTTAAGGCATCGGCTCCTGATCATCGTCGGTGTCGTTGCCCTCGTGGTATTCGGAGTCTATTCCTATACGAACCTCCCTATCGACGCGTTCCCGGACGTAACCAACATTCAAGTGCAGATTATCACCAAAACATCAGGAAGGTCTCCCGAGGAAGTGGAGAAATTCGTTACCTATCCTATAGAGACCCAGATGACAGGCCTCCCCAAAGTGACGGACATCCGATCCATCTCGAAATTCGGTCTATCTTATATTACTGTGGTGTTTGAGGATAGTGTCGACATCTACCTTGCCCGGCAGCTTGTGCTTGAAAGACTGATTGAGGCAAAAGACAGACTGCCTACTGACATTGATCCCGTTATGGGCCCCATATCAACCGGACTCGGCGAGATATATCAGTATACCTTGGAGAAACCGGGAGGCGATGTTCCAAGCACAGAAGAATTGATAGAACAAAGGACGGTGCAGGGCTGGATCGTAAGACCCCTCCTCAAGACGGTACAGGGGGTCACTGATGTCAGTTCCTTTGGCGGATTAGCCAGACAGTATCAAGTCATAGTCGATCCGGACCATCTCAAAAAATATGGGGTCGCACTTCATGATGTATTTGAGGCCGTCGCAAAGAACAATGCCAATGCCGGAGGAAACGTCCTAGAACATGCGTCGGAACAGTACATTATCCGATCAGTAGGACTCATCGGATCCGTAAGGGATCTCTCGAATATCGTCGTCACTGCCGAGCACGGTACCCCTGTATTCCTGAGAGACATCGCCGAAGTCAAGCTCGGACACGCCTTAAGGCAGGGAGCTATCGTGAAGGACGGCAAAGGCGAGGCTGTAGCAGGAATCGTATTGATGTTGAGAGGAGAAAGCGGAAAGGACACCGTTGCGGGTATTAAAAAGAAAGTGGAAGAGATCAACAGAAACAATATTCTTCCAGGAGGTCTCAAAATAAAGCCTTTCTACGACCGGACTGACCTCGTGGAAAAGAGCGTGAACACCGTAGCCAAGGCCCTCTTGGAAGGCATGATTCTCCTGGTGATAATTCTTTACCTCTTTCTCCGGAACGTGAGAGGTGCCTTCGTGGTTGCCGCGACCCTTCCTCTTGCTGTGCTTGCCACTTTCATCATTATGGGAAGATTGGGGTTGTCAGCCAATCTCATGTCCCTCGGAGGACTCGCCATATCCCTCGGAATGATCGTTGATGCAGCCATTATCCAGGTCGACAATGTTCAACGCCACCTTTCGGAAACATCGGCCGAAAAGCATAAAATCCACACGGTTCTTGACGCGGTCCTGGAAGTAATGAAGCCTAGTCTTTTCGGCGAGTTAATTATTGCTATTACCTTCATTCCTATAATGACCCTCCAGGGTATGGAGGGGAAGATGTTCACCCCGTTGGCGTTCACGGTTGTTATAGCCATTCTTTCTTCTCTGGTACTCTCCATATTCGTCACACCAGTATTCTGTTCTTCCTTTCTCAAAGCACAACTGGAAAAGGAAAGCTCCTGCTACGCTGGGTTAAGAGGTTCTACATTCCCGCGCTTAAATGGTCGGCGGGCCATGGCAAGATGATTATTGGCGGATCAACTCTATTCCTGGTAATCTGCCTTGGCCTGTTTCCTTTTCTCGGCAAGGAGTTTATACCAAGCATGGATGAAGGAACCCTGACCCCGCAGATCATACGGCTCCCGAGCGTCTCTCTGACGGAATCAATGGAGATAGAAAAGAAGGCTCATCAGGTACTCTTGAAATTCCCGGAGGTCACAACCATTGTATCAAAGATAGGGGCGCCCGAGATTGCACTGGATCCGATGGGGCCGAACCTGAGCGACCCAATCGTGGTACTTAAACCTAAAGGCCAGTGGAAAACGGCGGGGTCAAAGGACAAATTGATCTATAAGATGAGGCACGAACTGGAGAAGATTCCCGGCATAGGTCTCAACATGACACAGCCGATCGCCCTCAGGGTTGATGAACTTGTCTCTGGTGTAAAAAGTCAGCTTGCAATCAAACTCTTTGGAGAAGATATGAATCTCCTTAAAGACAAGTCTGAAGAAATCGCAAAGGTAGTAGGTAAAGTCCGGGGAGTAACTGACCTCAGGGTGGAACAGGTATCAGGGCAACCTTACCTCACCGTTACCATCGATAGAAATGCCATCGCACGTTACGGCATAAATGCTCAGGACATCAACGAGATCGTCGAGACTGCCATAGGCGGCAAAGCCGCCACGGAAATGCTTGAGGGTGACAGGCGATTCGAGATTGTTCTAAGGTTCCCAGAAGGCAGAAGAAACAGCGCAGAGACCATCGGGGCCATCCTCGTGAGAACTCCGGCTGGCGCGTGGGTCCCCCTTGCCCAATTAGCCAATATTACGGTGACAAACGGACCGGCACAGATCAGCAGGGAACACAACAAACGACGTGTCGTAGTAGAGTGCAATATAGAGGATCGAGATGTAGCCGGATTTGTGGCTGAGGCGAAAGAAAGGATTGAAAAAGAAGTGAAGCTTCCGACGGGTTATTATCTTACATGGGGAGGGACCTTCGAGAGCCAGCAGCGGGCCATGAAGAGGCTTATGCTGATAGTGCCTGTGACCATGGCGATCATTCTTTTTCTTCTCTTTACTGCCTTCGGGTCTTTCAGATATGCGTTCCTCATTCTAATGACAATTCCTTTTGCGCTTACAGGTGGAATCCTCACATTGCTCGTTTCAGGGCAATATCTGAGCGTGCCAGCGTCTGTGGGGTTCATAGCGCTCTTCGGGGTGGCTGTCTTGAACGTATGGTACTTGTCTCATATATCAATCGCCTGAGACAGGAAGGAATGGAAGGAGAGGAAGCCATTATGACCGGGTGCGAGCGGAGGCTCAGGCCTGTGCTTATGACAGCCATGGTTGCCATCATGGGCCTTGTACCTCTTCTTTTTGCCACCGGACCTGGCTCGGAGGTACAGCGGCCCCTCGCCGCAGTCGTGATAGGCGGACTGTTTACCTCAACCGTTATGACGCTTCTCGTATTGCCGACCCTTTACAAGTGGATTCCGGAGAAAAAAATTGGACAAATACAAGTTTAAAGGAAAATCTCCTTATGATTTCATCAGACATATATGGACGCTTGAGCCTGAAAGATTTACTGATGACCCAAACCACTTCAATGTGGGACTAAACACATAACACACGCGACGCTCATACTGAAAGCATACACTACCGATGCGACCCATCTGCGACGTCGACACTCTACGGGACAAAAAAATATCGCCAAAGCAATGCCTCCATGGTATCTTCTCTTAATGAGAAAACGGCAGGCTACTGATGAACCCTAATAAGGAACTCCCACACATTATCACCGTGAAATCTTCGGCTGGTGCAGGCAAAACCTACAATCTCGCCCTGCGCTACCTTCAATTGCTGGCCCTTGGCAAAACAGACAGTCAGTCTGCCGCTAAAAACAGCATCTCCAACATCGTGGCCATAACCTTCACCAACAAGGCAGCCTCCGAGATGAGGAACCGAATCATCGACTGGATGAAGAGAATCATCCTTGACCTCCCTTTCAAGGGGTCCTCCTTGAGGCCCACCGACGAGATTATCAACAATGTCTCGGATTCCTTGGCACGGACGGACCTCGTCAAAATCATAGAAGTCGATTTTGAGAACCTCATAAAAGACTTCCATGATTTCAAAGTAAGTACCATCGACAGCTTCGTGAATCTCACGCTCAAGGCATCGGCGTTCAAATTAGGGCTGCCGCCAGATTTCGACATTTCCACAGAATCGGAGCTCTATATTGATATAGTTCTTGAAGAATGCCTTCAGGAGATATTGGAGATGAACGATGTACGGCAAAGATTCGACTCATTTCTCAAGGCGTACATCAAGTTGGAAGAAAAGGACACTGCGTGGGTCCCAAAAAGATTTCTCATCGACATTTTCTATCGCTTTTGGAAAGAGGAGGCAAAAGAGAACAAGGATTTCGTTCTCGGTCCCGGACCTGAGCGCCTTAAAGAACTGAAGATGAAACTTGTGAGAAAATCAAGTGAACTGCTTTTTTCACTTGAGAGCGGGGATAACATGAAAGTGAACAAAGGCTTTCTTGGATTTCTCAAGAACCTCGCGGTCCTCGACAGGTCTGACTTCAAAGAAAGTGCCTACTTCAGGCGGGAAACGATCTCCGAGTCCCTGAACAAGGGAAGTGCCCCTGTCGACGAGGTCAATGAGTTGACCTGGCAGGAAGTAAGGACCCTTATCTCACTCTACACCGAGGCTCTCGCCGAATCAAAATTCTCTTCTTATCTGGAGATCTACAGGTTTTTCAAGGAGCGCCTCCGGCAAGAAGTTACCAACCGTCACAGACTCATATTAATTGAAGAGTTGAATAAGCTCCTCCAGCGCGTGATCTCAGACGAACAGTTCATTCCCGAGATCTACTATGCCCTTGCAGAGCGTTATTCCCATTTTCTCATAGATGAGTTTCAGGATACGAATCATCTGCAGTGGAAGAACATCTGCGTATTGGCCGATGAGGCCCTGAGCAGGGGGGGTACTCTGTTTCTTGTTGGCGACAAGAAGCAGGCCATTTACCGATGGCGAGGCGGGAAGGCCGAACTCGTGGACGAACTATCTTTATCTTACCCGGCGTACAAGATATATCCGGTATTTTTGGACATCAATTACAGGAGCGGCGAATATATCGTCTCGTTCAACAATGCGGTCTTTGATCCGGAAAACATCATGAGCCTCTTGAGAGCCATAGCCGGACACGAAGTGCCTGAGGCATGGATCCGGATAGCAGATACGTACTACGGCTCAAGTCAGCAATGTGTGGAACGGAAGAAAGGGGAAGGATACGTATACGTGGAAAAACTCTCTCAAGGAGACAAGGAAGATACGGGAGAGAAACTCTCAAAAGAAAAAAAAGAGTGCATTACTGCTGATAAAATAGAATCCCTCGTCAAAGAGATTAGGGAGAGACAGGTATACCACGACCGAGATATCGCCATACTTGTCAGGCGAAGGGAAGAAGCTCGGTTGATTGTGAAAAGGCTCCTGGAAGCGGGAATCGCAGTTGATTCTGAATTCACCGTCAATGTAAAAAATAATCCCCTTATAAAGGAGATGATCGGCTTTCTTAAATTCCTGAGTGCTCCCGACGATGATATGGCTTTAGTGGGTTTTCTCACAGGGACCATTTTTGCTAGGGTGACCAAGGCCAGCCGAGATGAGATCACACGGTATATTACGGAAGAGCGGTTGACCCCCATCCGCAGATCTCTTTACAAGGCGTTTCAGGGTTCTTATGCCACCCTATGGGACCGATTCTTCGCCGATTTCTTCAAAAGTGCCGGATACCTGCCGCTTTACGAGTTGTTCGTCCTCATCCTGAAGCGATGGCGAATATTTGACCAGTTCCCGGAAGACACCCCTTATTTTCTCCATGTATGTGAATTGATAAAAAAAAGAGAAGGGATGGGGAGCAATAACCTAACCGGTTTTCTCGACTTCTGGGAAAAAGGCGCAGATACTGCATTTGGTAATGCCAAGGAAGATGACGCCCCTTTCCTGCTTAAAGCCACCGAGGGGGCGGATGCCGTAAAAGTACTGACGATCCACAAAGCGAAGGGGCTACAGTTCCCTGTCGTAATCCTTCCTTTTCTTAAACTGACAGATTTTGGCAATTTAAACAAGAGGGACAAAGGCAAATTCCTTGTGTCCGGCAACAAAGGACTGCGGCTCCTCAGTATCAAGAAGGGCTACGTTGATTGTTCGGCGCACCTGAAGAACGTCTATTTTGAAAATGAGACCGAATATCTGATCGACGAGATCAACAATATTTACGTGGCGTGCACCAGGGCTGAAAAAGAGCTTTACATACTCCTCGCCGATTCCAAGAAAAAGAATTATCTCATAGATTACCTTTACAACATCGAGGCATTTCAGAATAATGTGACAGAAGGGACGATGGAGATGGGCCTAAAGAGCGAAGCCTCTGGAACAGAGCCCTTGTACACCGATGCTACTACCCGTACCGGAGATGATCTCCATCTTCAGTCCACAGGGGAAGATCTACGATGGATGGATAAGGTTCACGGAAAGTTCGAACCGCCGGAAGACTGTTCAAGGGAACAGGCCCAAGCGAAGAAGAGGGGGGATGCGATCCATTACATCCTGTCCCTGATCGGTTTTCTACCCGACGATTATGAGTCCCTTCTCAATAAGTCTGTCAGTCAGGCAGCGGCCCGCTTCGGACTTCGCGCCGAAGAAGGAGAGTTGAGGGGTATAATAGCTCGCTTCTTTTCCAGCGCCTCATTCAGAAAGTTCTTTCCCTCTGATGAAGATGGCAGCGTGATTTACACGGAAAAAGAGATTGTGGACGGGAGAGGTGATGTCTATAAACCAGACCGGATCATAGTCCGCTATGATTTCATAGACGTGATAGACTTCAAAACAGGAGAGACCAAAAGCGAGGATCACGTGGAACAGATAAGAAATTATGGACGTATCCTTGAACAGCTTCACCCCAGCATGGAGGTGAGGAAGTATCTCCTTTATGTGGACGAGAACAGGCTGGAAACAGTATGAGGCCGATATACTCCATTCCCATAGGCGCCGACTTTATTGATGCGCTAGCGGATACTATCCTTGAGAACGGCGGTCAGCTCGACGAAACGGCTGTAGTTTTCCCAGGCAAAAGACCTGCGCTCTACTTAAGAAGACGGCTGGCTGAAAAATTAGGTCGGCCTTTTTATGCTCCTGGGTTTTTTTCCATTGAAAGTTTCATTGATTATCTCGTAAAACCATCACATCATGATTTTGTGGACCTTGAGTATAATGATGCGATCTGGATTCTCTACCAGGCGGTCGGATCTATGGATCAGTTTCGCTCTCACCCGTTCAAGAAAAAAGGGTTTGACGGATTCTATTATTGGGGTCGGTATCTATTTTCGTTTATCAACCAGATAGACGCGGAAAACGTCTCTGATGTGAGACTCCACTCCTTTGAAAAGAACGCGGAATTAGGCTACGACGTTCCTGTCAGCATCAACGACCTCCTAAGTAATATCAGTCTCCTGAGGAACAGGTTCCATGCCATACTCAACGATGAGCGCCTTTTTACAAGAGGTTACAAATATCTTTGCGCCTGCAATGTTCTCGATCGTTTCAACCTCGAAGAATTCAGGCGCATCTATTTTGCCGGCCTTTTCGGACTGACGGGAACAGAAAAGAAGATCACAAAATACTTCTGGGAACGAGGTATAGGAGATATAATCATTGAAGGGGACGTGGAAGATTGGACAATCCTCTCCCGGCTCGTCTCCTATTACGGCGCGGAAGTAGTGAAAATCCCTTCCCAGGTAAGACATCCGGAGCAGATAAAATTCTATTCGGGCTTCGACACCCACGCCGAAGTCCTCAAGGCATCCGGCATTCTGGCAGGCGTGGTACCGGGAAAAACCGCAGTGGTACTCCCCCTCTCGGAAGCCCTGTTTCCTCTTCTCACTTTTGCGGTTGACGGGGTTGATACGCGCTATAACATATCTCTCGGCTACCCACTTCAGAGGACACCTGTTTTCGATCTAATCTCCGCAATCATCGACAGCCAGACCATGAGGAGGGATCGCTACTCTTATCCGGTTGAGGCCTACCTCAGGGTCATGCTCCATCCCTTCGTCAAGAACCTTACGCTGCATGGAAACCTGCGCTTCCTTCTCCTTAACCTCAAAGGGCTGCTGACCGGAGAGGTGAGAGGAAGCGTCATTGCAGGCAGAGCGTTCATAACACCAGACGAAATGGAACGGGCTGTGCACCTGATGGCTGGTAATAAAGAACAAAATGAAGGTCTAGAAAAAGGAGCGGCAAATGCGCTCCGCCGGATACACGATCTTCTTTTTAGGTCCTTTGAAGATGCAGAGACCATTTGGGACTATGCGGACAGGCTTGAAAAGATCCTCGACTTCATATTAAGAAACACACCTGTCCGCTCCTATGTCCTTTCCGGGGAGATATTCATCCACACCTTTGAGCTTCTCGCAAAGGCACGAGAGACAAGATTCAGCCGAGAGGTATTCCGGAAGAACGAGCGGGAGAACAGGCGTACCCTCTGCGACTTCCTCCTCCAGTTTCTCAAATTGGCCACATTGCCCTTTGAAACAAGACCTGTAGAAGCTCTCGAGATCCTTGGGGTCCTTGAGTCGAGAAACATACGGTTCGACACTGTCATTATCTTCGATGTAAACGAAGGGGTCTTGCCTGAGTCCAAGAAGATTGATCCTCTCATACCTGTAGGTATTTACGATAAGCTTGGCATGCCCTCACCGGAGCATAATGAAGAGATATACAGATACTATTTCTACCGCCTCGTCGAATCGGCGAAAGATGTGCATCTCATTTATATTGATGCTGAAGATAAACCCAGGAGCAGGTATGTGGAGCAACTCATCTGGGGAATAGAGAAAGAAGATAAGAGTCTAGACACAGTACAGGTCGACAGTACTTCCTTAAGAATCAAACTTGCACCTCGGGGGCCACTGCCTGAGATAGAAAAATCGGACGAGGTATATAGCATACTCCTACAGAAGACATATTCCTCGTCCCATATCAACGACTATATTCGGTGTCCGGTCTCCTTCTACTTCGGGAGTATTCTCGGATTTGAAGAAAAAAAAGAAGTCTCCGGCGATATTGATGTGTTGGACAGGGGCAAGATCATCCATCGCATACTCTTCAATACCTTTCTACCCTACAAGGATACCGAAATAGGGCCTTTCATGTATGATCAATTACTATACACAATGACGGATGCGCTAGAGAAAGAGTTCAGACACCGGGTTATTACCGGTAAATTCTACCTTTTCAAAAAACTTGCCGCTTTCAAACTCGAATCTTTCCTGAAAAGAAACGTGAAAGAGGCCCCGAAGCCGTTCATTGTGAAATATCTTGAGCAAACTCTTGACGCGGACCTGACCACGAGCGACCACTCCATCAGACTAAGAGGTCGCATTGACCGTATTGATTATTCACCCGACAACGACGAGTATACTGTCATTGACTACAAGACAGGAGGGTCGAAGGAATATCCCCGCCGCGCCCTGTCCGAGATCAATTTCAGTTCCATGGAAGATATACACCGTCATTTCCTCACTTTCCAGCTTCCCCTCTATGTCTATCTGTTCCAGCAGACCCATGTATGCGATGAGGATAACATAAGCGCGAAGCTTATATTCTTGAAGACGAACAAAGAGGAGGTTCTGTTCAGGGCCGCTGCAAGAGACGAAAGGGAAGCTATTCAGGAGAGGTGCATGGAGGGCGTCAGGAGAGTGATAGCCGACATCCTTGATCCTTCTAAACCTTTCAAGCCCTTTGACAACCTCTCGTGCTCCACATGCCGGTTCAATCTCCTCTGCCATGTGTAGCATGGTTTATGGTAAAATAGATAAATTCATGAACAAAAATAATAGGGGGTATCTATCGTGAAAAGATTTTTCCTGCTTGGCGGTCTGCTAATTACTTTTTTCCTTTGGGTCCCTGGGCTCATGCTGGCGGCTGACACGCGCCTCACCGATGGGAAGGACCAGTCCGCAGTAGAAATTACTATTTACAATAGCAATATCGGACTCGTAAAGGACCACCGGAAGATCAGCCTCGGAAAGGGCACTCAGGAACTCCGGTTCATGGATGTGGCCTCACAGGTAATACCGTCCAGCGTGAGCATAAAGTCCCTTTCACGGCCGGACTCATTGTCCGTCTTGGAGCAGAACTATGAATACGATCTCCTGAACCCAGGTAAGTTGCTCGACAAGTACGTCGGTAAAGAGGTGAAACTCGTCACGAAAAACCTCTATACGGATAAGGAGGAGACCGTAACGGCAATGGTACTCTCCAATGATAACGGGGTGCCCATCTATAGGATCAATAACGAGATTACCTTCAGCCACCCTGGAAGGATACTATTCCCTGGACTTCCGGAGAACCTTATTCCCAAACCGACCTTGGTATGGCTCCTGAACAGCACGACAGACGCAACTCAAGATATAGAAGCCTTATACCTGACCAACGGGATAAACTGGCAGGCCGACTATGTCCTTCTCCTCAATGCAAAAGAGACGATGGCCGGCCTCTCTGGTTGGGTGACAATCGACAACAAAAGCGGTGCCGCTTACAGGGACGCAAGGCTAAAACTGGTGGCGGGGGATATCCACAGGGTTGAAGAGTACTACCCTGCAGAGAGGTTTAGGGCCACTAGCTTGGCAGTCACAACACTCCAGTCCCAATTCAAAGAGGATGCCTTCTTCGAATACCATATCTATAAACTTGAAAGGAAGGCAACCATCAAGGAAAATCAGACGAAGCAGATCAACTTCCTTGAGGCAGAAAATGTTCCGGTGCGAAAAGAATTCATCTACAGGGGTGCCCAGTACTATTTTCAGGACCGCCATGAAGAACTACAATCGAAAGATAAGGTGGCAGTATTTATAGAGATCTCGAACAGAAAGGAGGACAATTTAGGCACTCCCCTGCCCAAGGGGACGATAAGGGTTTACAAACTCGATAGCGACGGCAGTTCCCAGTTCGTGGGAGAGGACAGGGTAGAACATACCCGCAAGGACGAAAAGGTACGAGCAAGGCTTGGATATGCCTTTGATATAGGCGCCACAAGGAAGCAGACACAGTGGGAAAAAATATCTAAAGATACCTATGAAGTGGCCTTCGAGATCACCCTTAAAAATCATAAGAAGGAGGACATAACGGTGAAGGTCGTAGAACCGCTCCCAGGAGATTGGAAGGTGCTCGAATCGTCACTTCCGTACAAAAAGGAAGATGCTAACACGATCTTTTTCGACGTACCTGCAAAAAAAGACGGAGAGGTGAAGTTGTCCTACCGTGTGCGTGTAAGATTTTAGAAGGAGGACATCCCATGGATATGATGCTGAAGGCAAAATTCTTAAACCTCTGGGAGGAATACTTCGACGGTGCGGCCCTCCCAGTTGTCTTTTACTACACCGATAACGGACAGGCGGCTGGGAGGGTAAAGACGCCGGTGGGCCACCGGTGCGTTATAGCCGATCTCGCAAGGGTTGCCGCCGGGAGAAATCTTCTTTTTGACTTCTATTCCCTCGGATGCTTCGGTGGAAGGCACTATTTAGGCTTCGCCCAAAACTGGGCTCCAGATTTCGAGCACTTTCTTTCCACAGGCCTGCCAGGAACCGTCGAAGGGGAGCGCTACAAGAAAACTCCGGAGCTCGTTAAGACCTATATGGACTCGCTACCTGCCTTCAAAGCCCCAGCGAGATATATTGTGTTTAAGCGATGGGACAGGCTCGTTGATGGAGACACACCTGAAGTAGTGATCTTTTTCGATACTCCCGATGTGCTTTCAGGACTCTTCACCCTAGCAAACTACGACCAAAGCGGGGTTGACGGAGTCTTTTCGCCCTTTGGGGCCGGGTGCGCCACCATTGTCCAGTATCCGTATTTCGAGAAGGACGCTGACACACCGAGAGGTGTACTCGGCATGCTGGATGTCTCCGCCCGCCCCTGCGTTCGCCCAGGCGTCCTCACCTTCGCGGTACCTATGGAGAAGTTTACCGCTATGGTGGAAAACATGCAAGAGAGCTTCCTCTCAACAGAAAGCTGGTCTAAAGTAAGAAAAAGAATCGCCACGGAAAGAAAACGGAGGCCATGAGTCCCAGACTAATAGAGAGGATTCGTGGATCACTAAAATTCAATTTGGTTGAAGGGAGATTTGGCTCATACGGATAAAAAAATGTCTGCATACCTCTCCACTGCGGCATTCTTTTTTGAGCGGCCATTACACCTATACAGAGATACTCGTGTTCAACCGGATCAGATAATTGGTGAACAAGGCACAAAGTACGATAAAATGAACCATTTCACCCAATGATCCATGCCAGCCATGATCGCCCTGGGTTGCTTTTTGATGACAGAAGGCTGTCAATGGAGATTTTCGGGATTACTTACGTCCCAAGAGGGCTTGTAGCCTTCATCGCTTTATTAGCTCTGTAATGGTCAAAGGTTGTCAAATAGCAGAGAGGAGTGGGGAAATAGGCACAGAGGGAGCGCGTATCTTCAATTAAAATGATTAAACGGATAAATTAAACCCGGACCCGCGGGCGGAACAGGACAACAACGGACCTCGCTTTCACCGCATAAATAAGACCAGACACTCCATCTTCCTCACCGGGTCCCCGTATATCATGGGGGGTTGGGAGGCTCGTATCGATCACCCTCAGCCATTCGTACGCCTCTCCTTTCTGTATGATAAATTCTAGATTTTTCTTGTCGGCATTGATCATTACATAAATGTCGCCATCTCTCTCGCTGGAGCCATCAAGGAAAAACGCAAGACTGCGGGAATCGTAGCTTATGTCCGCTTTACCATTCGTCCCATACCAACCCACGTCGTTCCTCCAGAAGCGGGACCTTCCGAGAGTCGGATGGGTCTTCCGGAACTCAATCATGAGCTTGAAGAACCTAAATATGTCCCGATTCCTCGTGAAAAGATCCCAGTCAAGCCAAGTGGTCTCGTTATCTTGATTATAGGGGTTGTTGTTCCCTTTCTGGGTATTCATGAACTCGTCGCCTGCGCGCATCATCGGGGTCCCATTGGACAAAAAAAGGATGCAGCAAAAATTCCTGACCTGCCGTTTCCTTAATTCCATAACCTCTGCCGGAGTTCCATCATCTCCTTCCCACCCGCAGTTCCAGCTCAAGTTATAATCTGCCCCATCTTTGTTCTCGTGGCCATTAGCCTCGTTATATTTTACGTTGTAAGATACAAGATCGTAGAGACAGAAACCGTCATGGGCTGTGACGAAGTTGATGCTCTGGTAAGGATGGTATACATTATCCAGCCAATCCGGAAAGAGATCATCGCTCCCGTAAATACGGGTCATTAGATTTGCGACTTTGCCGGGATCACCCCTTACGAAAGAGCGGACATCATCGCGGAACTGCCCGTTCCACTGGCGCCAGAAAAGGCCGGGGAAGCTCTGGCCGAGCTGGTAGGCTGCGAGGTCCCACGCCTCAGCCACGAGGTCGATATCGATGAGATCCGGGTGGACCCCGATCTCAGTCACAATGGGCGGGTCCGTAAGGTTGATCCTGCCTTCGCTGTCTCTTGTAAAAATAGACGCAAGGTCGAAGCGGAATCCGTCTATATGCATCTCCCGTGCCCAGAAACTCAGGCTGTTCGTAATCATCAATCTCACGCACGGATGGGCGGTCTGCAATACGTTTCCAACCCCAGTGTCGTTGCGGTAGTAACGCTTGTCTTTCTTGAGAAGATAGTAGACTGTGTTATCAATCCCACGGAAAGAATACGTGGGACCGTCTTCGTCACCTTCTGCGGTGTGATTGTAAACCACATCAAGCATGACCTCGATATCAGCCTCATGGAATGCTTTCACCATGGCCTTGAATTCGTTGACCTGATCACAGGGAATCCCGGAGCATGCATACTCCTGGTGTAGAGAAAAAAAATTGAGAGGCATATAGCCCCAGCAACTGCCTTCTTGCGGATCGTTTTGAAAAACAGGCTGCAATTCCACGGTGGTAACGCCAAGTTCTTTAAGGTAAGGTATCTTTTCGGTCAACCCTGCGTAAGTACCCCGTTTGTCTGGGGTGACCCCGGAACTTGGTCTCATGGTAAAACCCCTCACATGCAATTCATAAATGACTTTATCGGACGTATGTCTCGGCCTAGCATCATCTCCCCAGTCAAAATCTTTCCCTTTCATGTCGATGAAGCCGAGAGGTGCCTTTCCATCGTTTGGCCCTGGCCTTTTTGCCTCCTCTCTGCTGAACCAAGGAGGAAAATAGACAGCTTTTGCGTAGGGATCAAGAATGACTTTTTCCGGATCGAAACGATGGCCCAGATGAGAATCATGAGGGCCTTCCACTCTATAGGCATAATATTTCGCGCTTCCGAGTTCAGTCAGGGGCACCCGGCAATGCCATACTCTCCCCGACCGGTTCACGAGGTAGTCAAGCCTCAGTTCTCTGGAAGGTCGGACCACGTCGTCCTCTCTGTAAAGAAGCAACGTAACGCCTGTGGCGTTTTCGGTGTAAAGGGCAAAATTGAAAGCCCTCACCTCTTCTACCCAGGTGACTCCCTGGGGAGACGGCGACCCTTCGTTAGAAAACCAGTCTTTTTTCACGAAGGGATAACCTGACAAGCACATTCCATCATATGGTAAAACATAGCAGCAATATGGCCGCGAATCAAGGTGAAACGACGCCCTGCAAAGGGAACAATGGGGAGGATACGTACGGCAGCCATTAAGAACCCGCGACCGGGCAGATTCAATATCGCTTTATGACGAGGCCATCGCCGACAGGAACGATATGTTCGTAGCGGATTCGATTTACTCTCCGCTTGCAAGCATTGCAAAATTTTTCAATCGCATGATTTCAGATAATATGCAATTATCATATCCTTTGACTCTCTTGACAACAGCCTCCACATACGAAACAAAAGGAGCGGAAGAATCCAAGAAATATGGAATTTATAAAAAATACTAACGGTTAACAAGAATATACAACATTGTTGTGGAATATGCTGAATGCTAGCTTATGATAAACACTTCAGGTATACCCGATTGAGGTATTCAAAAAGAATATGCACCTATACAGCACGCTGCCGAATAAGAACGGTATCCACGCCCCGCTCTCTATGAGCGATGAAGCGATAGAACGGTTTGTGCGGGCAAAATCCAGTTAGACAAAGAAACCAGATCGTCAACAAGTTCAATAACCAGCCGCGACAGTCGGAGCGGGAATATGCATCTGGTGAAACACTGTATATTTGGGACAAGCAGTATCATCTCCAAACTGAATACGGCAACAAAAATTCACTCGTACTATCCGGTTATAAAACTATGCTGACTGTCCGCAAAGAAAGCACTGCCGAGCAACGGGAAAATTTCGTCCGCGAGTGGTACAGGAAACTGCTCAAAATATAGATAGCACGATTATTTCTTAAGTGTGAGAAAACGACAGGCTTACACCCTAAAAGTTGGCAGACTAAATATATGACAACCCGTTCAGGAATTTATAATACGAAAACAGGCAAGATATGGTTAAACTTGCAGCTTGCAAAGAAAACACTGGGGTGTTTGAATACGTTGTTCTGCATGAATTCGTTCATCTTGTTGAAAAGACCCATAGCAAGCGGGTTTGTTGTACGGATAAGTATATACCGATGTGACTGGAGGTAAATCAACGCTTAATGGACAAATCCTTGACTACATGGAATAAGTCTTTCCGATTGTTTTATCGAACCGACAAGCAGTGGGTGTGTAAATGCCTACCACCAGTTTATGGATACCGACACGCTCGCTGCATGTCAGTTCTCGTTGATATAAGCGCCTCGTTCCAAGGCGCTTCAAAGAGCACATACTGCTGGATGGATACCTAAAGCCTTTGGTTTTGTATGTTTGGTGTAAATCCTATATCACCACCAGCATCAGCTTTCACGCTCAAACGGGTCGAGATGTCCTTAAACTCAAAAAACTGGCGCTTTGAGGTCTCTTAAACCTGCTCACTCCACCTCGCTCTCATTTGTAATTTTTTAAGTAAGGCAACCACCTTCGTAAGATACCTTCCAGAGTACCATCTTTTTTCCACTGCGCAAGAACAGCGTTGACCTGGCTCAGAAACTCAAGATTTCTCTTGTTAATTCCCCATCCGTAATAGTCGACCGTCATAGGCTCAAAGAATCCATGGACTCCAGCCGCATTGGAGGAAACTACCCAAGCGATAGAAGGGGCGCCGTCCACGAATACATCAATCCTCCTGGTTTTCAACTCAAAGACAGCATCAGACGGTTTTCCAAGGAGAAGGACACGCATGTTGGTCGGAAAATTTCTTCTCACATACGCCTCCGCCACACTTCCTTTCACCACGCCCACAGCTCTCGCATTATCTAATATTTTCGGCAGAGAATCGAATTCCCGTATATTGTCGGACCGTATCGCCATAGCCAGCCCCGTCTTGAGGTAATGGTCGGAAAAATCTATTCTAACCTGCTTCTCCTCCGTAACGGTCATGCCCGCCATGATAATATCTATTTCTCCAGCAAGTATGGAAGGGATCAGATCGTCGAATCTTCTGTGTATAAACTGAACAGGCCTGTCCAGTGACTTCCCCAGAAGCCGAGCCATGTCCGCTTCCGCTCCCAGATATTCCCCGCCCACTCTGTAGACAAGAGGCGGTAAGTCACAAACCCCGATTCTGAGCGGCAAAGAGGATGGAACAACCTGTGTGGTCGTGGAGCAACCGGCAAAAAAGAACAGCAGAAGAACCGACAAAACCACTCTTCTCAGTAATAGATTTATACTCACGGATGCACCTCCTCAATTCTCATTGAACACCGCCTGCCACAACAGTCTGCAACAAGCTCAACCGAACATATAGTAATGGTTTTGAAAGAATTCTTCAAGAAGAAGTTTTGCCCAGAATAAGTTTTGCTGGTGTATTGCCGGAAATGACCATGCTGTGGGGGGGGGTGGGGGACATACGGTATGACGCTTTCTGCATCGTTTGTCCAAATTTTTACCTGTTCAGTGTCAGGCACCAGACTGGGTCAACCGCCACCTCTAATGCACAAAGACCACGAGTCGAATAAGGAACGATAACGAATGAGAAATACCTGATCATCGAAAGTCCTTACTATTGATAATAATTCACCGCAGGTCGCGACGCAACTGCACTCCTTCATACCGCCATTTCGGTATTTTTCATGTCGGCCTTTAAAAATAAACAACGAACACTAATCGGCCTTGTATCTGCTCATACATGTCACCTTTGCCAGCCTAAAAGGCACAGCACTATTTCCGTAAGATACGTTAAAACGAAGTAACAGTTATTGTACACGAGAGAATATGGAGTGTTTGGTGAGAGAATAAGAGAAAGGGGATCCTTTAAGAGAATAGCAGGTTTTTTTCGTTACGATATCAGATCTTCACTTTGCACTCACAGAGCCATCCTCTTGTCTAACGCCCTGTACTGAATAGCTTCCGCTATGTGGGTATCTTCGATATGCTCCATCTGTTCGAGATCAGCGATAGTCCTAGCTACTTTCAGAACCCTGTGGTAGGCACGGGGGGAAAGACTGAACTTCTCTACAGCCTTTTCGAGGAGTTGCCGTCCCTCGTCGCTGGGGACACAATGTTTCTTCACCATCTTCACCGTCATCTGGGCATTGGCATGGATCTTCTTTCCCTTGAATCTCTCTTCCTGGATACGTCGTGCCAGAGTTACTCTTCCTCTGATCTTGTCCGACGGTTCTTCCGCGATGCTGTCTGTGGACAATTCCCTTATCGTCACCGGCGGCACTTCGATATGGATATCCATTCTATCTAGAAGAGGCCCTGAAATTCTGGACCTGTATTTTCTGATCTGTCCTCCGTTGCAGACGCACGCTCTTCTCGAATCCCCCCAGTACCCGCAGGGACAAGGATTCATTGCCGCGATCAGCATGAACCGCGCCGGGTAACTGACCGAATGATTAACTCTTGAAATCGTGATGTTCCCGTCCTCGAGAGGTTGTCGCAATGCATCAAGCGTATTCCTCCTGAACTCGGGGAATTCATCAAGAAAGAGGACCCCGTTATGAGCCAGGCTTACCTCTCCTGGTTTGGGGATATGTCCGCCACCGATCAAACCAGCGTCGGAAATGGTGTGATGGGGGGCTCTGAACGGACGCTCTTCCACGAGGTATATGTCTCGGTTGAGAAGGCCAGCAATGCTGTGGATTTTAGTCGTCTCAATGGCCTCTTCGTAAATTAGGGGCGGCAAAATAGTGGGGATACGCCTTGCAAGCATCGTCTTCCCCGATCCAGGGGGACCGATCATAAGAACATTGTGACTTCCGCTGGCTCCTATCTCAAGGGCACGTTTAGCCTGACTCTGCCCTTTTATGTCCGCAAAATTGAGCGTCTCGTCGCGCGCTGCCCCGTCACGCGCCACACTGTGGGATGCCTCAAACTTCTCAATCTCTCCATCTCCGCGAAAAAAGTGGACAATATCAAGGAGATGGGCGGCACCATAGACGGTTACCCCTTTAACTATCGAGGCCTCTCTGGCGTTTTCCAGGGGGACGATAATACCGGAAACATCTTCCCTGTCGGCAAGAATAGCAATAGGGAGGACGCCCCGCACCCCTTTGATCCTGCCATCAAGAGAGAGTTCTCCCGCAATGATAAAGCGCTGAACCATGTCGCTTTTCACCACACCCATGGATGCCAGAATTCCTATTGCGATTGGCAGGTCGAACGAAGAGCCCTCTTTCCTCAGATCCGCCGGAGCAAGATTGATGGTGATTCTGTCACCCGGAAACTCAAAACCGGCATTCCTTATTGCAGACCGTACCCTCTCTTTGCTCTCCTTAACGGATGTCTCTGGTAAACCCACAATGTTGAATGAAGGAAGTCCAAACGTGATATCAACTTCCACCTCCACCTTTAGCCCGTCGATTCCAAATAAGGTGGCTGTGAAAATCTTGGAAATCATGTACCCTCCCTCTTGTCTGGCAACCTTACCTCCGCATCAGCAGCATCATTCCAGTTGACCGACAATCTTCTTCACTTCCTGCGCCCTGTTCCCGCTGCACACAAGCACGCCGTCTTCAGATCCAACGATCACAAGATCGGCCACACCAAGGGTTGCCACCGTGATGCCATTGCCATACACGACACAGTCTTTTGTATCCACACAGACGGTTTTGCCGACCCTCAAATTGCCGTCCTCATCGAGATCGTGAACTCTCGCAAGGGATGTCCATGTCCCCACATCGTCCCATGCAAACCGTGCCGGGACCATGAGCACATTGTCCGCCTTTTCCATAAGACCATAATCTATCGACTTCTTCGGAAGTCCCATGAAAATAGCAAGGATATCACCACGAGAGTCCCTCTCTCTTATGGATCTTATCTCCATAAGACCAGCCGCAAGATCAGGCATATGGCGTTCGAGTCCGGTGAGTACCACTGAGGTGCGCCAGATGAAAATCCCGGCATTCCAATAATAGCCGCCTTCCGCCAAGTACGCCCTCGCCTTCTTTTCATCTGGTTTCTCGACAATGTTGTTTACCTTCCAACAACTAACACCTGGCAACTCGCAGTCCTCGTACGCATTGATGTACCCATAACCAGTCTCAGGCCTCGTGGGTGTAATGCCGATGGTCACAAGGTAATCTCCAGAAGCGGCACACTTGAGACCATTTAAGACCGTATCAACAAACCCTTGAACATCAGGGACATAGTGGTCGGCGGGCAGGGTAATCATAAAGGCTTTCTCATCAATCGACATGAGCGAGATGGCTGCGAAACCAACGCATGGGGCCGTATCTCTCCCGTCGGGTTCAACGATGAAATTCCTGTCCGGCAGTTGGGGTAGCTGCTCTCTTGCAATGGGGAGGTGGGGCTCGCCGAGGATAATGAACACTCTTTCCTCAGGTACTATCTTGACAGCTCTCTCCACCGTAAGCTGGATCATTGATTTCTCGCCTATCAGTTTCAGGAAAGGCTTGGGCGCTAGTTCTGTACTCAAGGGCCAAAACCTCTCTCCCTTGCCTCCTGCCATTATTACGCAAAACGCGTGATCAATCGGGTTATCACTCATGCGCGGCTTGACCCTTCATCAAAGAAGCTCGACGATTTTCGGCATTATCTCGGACACGTTCCCCTTCAAGAAATGATCCGTAATGGAAGAGGTAAAAGGCGTAGCCGAAACGTTGATCTCAACTATGACGGCTCCCTGCAATTTGGACGCATAGGGTATCTCGGCGGCTGGGTACACAACGCCCGATGTCCCCATAATAAGGAGTACCTTACATCTGTGTGCCTCGTCGTTCGCCCTTCTCATTTCCATTGCAGGGATGCCTTCTCCAAAAAAAACCACGGATGGTTTCAGCGCCGTTTTGCATTTCTCGCAGACTGGATAAGGCATAATAGAAACAAGCTCCGGCAAGAGGGCATACTTCATGGAGCAGTTCATACATACAAGCCATCTGTGATTGCCGTGATACTCTATGACATTGTTGTTGCCCGCAATCTGGTGGAGACCGTCGACATTCTGTGTTATGACCCCCTTGAGAAAGCCTTTTTTTTCGAGGCCGCCGAGCGCCATGTGCGCCGGGCTCGGCTGAGCCTCAAGTATCACCTCTGACATCTCCCTGAGCATAGTCCAAACCCGCTCAGGGTTCGACATGAACGCGCTGATATGGGCATAATCCATTGGATCGTATTTTTCCCAGAGCCCTTGTCCACCCCTGAAAGCCGGTATGCCACTATCCACGGAGATACCTGCTCCGGTAAAGGCAACAACATACTCCTTATCCCTGATCAGATCAGCTATCTCCCTGAGCTTCTCCACTTGCTGTTCCTCCTTTGTCAAAATAAGGAACACCGGGGTAAAGCGGTAGGACGTTTACTTGCCGGTCTTCCAGCCTTTGGCGATATCCTTGAAAGCAGGTATTTTTCCGAATCCGTCAGCTTTCCTTACCGCTCTCTTAATAGCCTCGGCAACTACGAATCCGCTCAAGACCCCCACTTTGTTGACATCAGCCTCCATTTCCCCTTTTGAAACGGCGAACAGGAGATCGCCGTCAAAGGTCGTATGCACAGGGTTTATGGTTTTGATGAGTCCTGCCTGGGCCATCTGGGCAACCTTCGTAATCTCACGTTTTCGGAATCGGGCGTTTGTGGCTACAACGCCGAGGGTTGTGTTGGCAAGACCAAACTGCTTTTTCACTTCACCGGACCACATGGAATCAACAGTATTCGCAAATTCCAGGCTATCCACCACTTTTCTCGCACCCACGATAGTCTTTCCCGTCACATTATCTATGACGTCTCCGAAGGCGTTAACAACCACAAAAGCACCCACCACAAGCCCATCGGGCATTACGAGACTGCTGGTTCCCACACCCCCTTTCATAGCTCTGGCTGGTTCAAAAAGTTTGCCCACCGTGGCGCCGGTTCCAGCGCCAACACTTCCCTCTTCTACCGTCTCGGACGCCGCGAGGCATGCCTGGTACCCCATCTCTTCGGTTGGCCTCGCTTTCGGATCGCCGAAGAGAAGATCAAAGATAACAGCTGTGGGCACAATAGGGATCATAGCTACTCCAACATTAAACCCAACTCCGTTTTCTTCCAGGAACCGCGAGACACCGCCTGCGGCATCAAGACCGAATGAACTGCCGCCGCACAAAAAAATCGCGTGCATCTCTTCGACAATATGGTTCACACTCAGGGCGTCTACCTGTCTGGTTCCCGCAGCGCTCCCCCGGATGTCAATCCCGCATACAGCGCCCGAACCCAAAAGGATTACGGAACATCCCGTGTAACCTGCAAAATCGGAGGCATGCCCCACCTTTATGCCCGGTATATCTGTAATGGCATTCAACATGCTATGACCTTACCAGATACCCAAAAGGTTGTCAATCTTTCAGGTAATTCCTGAGCTGGGCGGATTTTTCGTCACTTTCTTTCCTCATCGCCACTCTGAGTTTTTCAAGATTGTGACGCACCGCCTCATATTTTATGGAGAGTATCTCGGATGCAAGAATTGCCGCATTTCGCGCCGCATTGATACCCACGGTAGCCACAGGTACGCCTTTGGGCATCTGCAGAATGGAGAGAACTGCGTCCACGCCGTTTAAGGCGCCTCCAGCCATGGGAATTCCGATAACGGGCAACGTGGTGTGGGAGGCAACTACACCCGGCAGGTGGGCCGCCAAGCCAGCTGCGGCGATAATCACTTCAAAGCCGTCGGAACGCGCATTCTTTGCATAATCGACGGTCTTTTCCGGATTTCTGTGAGCGGAAGATATATCGAGTTTCACGTCCACCCCAACCTCTTTCAGCAGTTTCGCTGCTTCTTCAACGACAGAGAGGTCGCTTTCGCTGCCTATGAGGATGAGGACTTTGGGTATCGTCATATGAGCTCCTTGGCATAAGATACGCTAATTGTCCTTTATAATACATGAAAAAGTCCATTATTTCTACAAACTCAATACATAGGGCTCACTCCGTTCCCTGTCATTGAATTTGCCAAAGTGATGAGAGGCAAGTTATTTAAGGGCGCCATGCAAATCCATACTTTCATTTCCACAAAATTTCTTTTAAAATAAAGGCAGATCATATGTATGGATAAGATAGCTCATTTCATTTCAAACGTTACTCTCTTCAGTGGATTGCCTGAGTCACAAATAGGCGAACTGTCCAAGATTGCGGAAACCAGTACCTATAAAAAGGGAGAAGGTATATTTTCGGAAGGTGATTCGGCAGATGGCCTCTATATACTTTTTACCGGGCTGGTAAAGGTATACAAACTCTCCATGGAAGGAAAAGAACAGATCCTTCATATTATCGGACCCGGCGAGCCTTTCGGCGAGGTAGCCGTATTCTTAGGCGCCTCTTTCCCGGCATATGCGGAGGCCCTGGAAGAGAGTAAAACCGTATTTTTTCCAAGGACTGCCTTTGTGAGGCTGATTACGAAAGATCCGTACCTCGCCATGAACATGCTTGCTGTATTCTCCCAGAGGCTCAAGTATTTTACACGCCTCATCGAAGACCTCTCTTTAAAAGAAGTACCCCAGAGGTTCGCTTCATATCTTCTTTACGGAAACGAGGAGACTGAAAAGACACATATCCAGCTCAACATCACGAAAGGCCAACTGGCCAGTCTTCTTGGTACCATACCCGAGACACTTTCCCGCATTCTTGCAAAAATGGCGTCTGAAAACCTCATAACGGTTCAAGGAAGAAAAATAACGGTACTGGACAGACCCACCCTGGAGGACATTGTCTCGGGAAAACGGTCACTGGCCTAATTCCTTTCGCATTACCGGAAGCCCTATTCCTCGCTCACAGCCTGCTGCCTCATCTTGAACACATCTTTCTCAGTGTACCGCAGCATTTCAATCACGGAGATAAAGAGGGCGAAGACCAGGGGGCCCATTATGAAACCGACAAATCCGAACAATTTGACACCACCCAGAATGCTGAAGAATATGACAAGGGTGGGCAGTTTTATTCTCCCCCGAATAAGGAGGGGTCTCAAAAAACTGTCCACAGCGCTTATCCCGGCAAAACCCACGATAAAGAGAATTATCGCATTACCGTAAAATCCCTGAAAGGCGAGATATATAACAGCCGGACCCCACACAATAAAAGTACCGACCAAAGGTATAAAAGAGGAAATGCACGTGGCAAGCCCCCACATAACGGGAGACGATATTCCCAGGAGAGAGAATGCTACACCCCCCATCAGGCCCTGTATCACCGCAATGGTTACACCCCCGTAAATCGTGGATATAACTATGTCCCTAGTCTGGTCAATAAGCCTTTCCCTTTGCCTCTTGGAAAACGGCATGAACCTGTTTAACTGTTCGACCAGTTCCGGTCCCTCCATGAGGAAAAAGAAGACGGAGAGCATCATAAATATAAAATTGGCGAGAGTGACGACGGCATTGCCCAGTCCGGTGCTGATTATGCCCATTGACTGTTTCCCGATCTCCGATATATTGTCGACGATTGTCCGCGTGAAGTCTTTCTCGGTCATATGAAATATGGCAAGGACCTTGTGCGCGATCCTGTTCACCAAGGGATTATGGAACATGCTGCTCACGAGATTAGTCGAGTCGGTTTGAAAATAGGCAGAGAGGGTCATTACCTCCTGTGTAAGAACGTACGAAAAATAGGCAAACGGCCCCAGGAGAACAACCAAAATGGCGACTATACAGCATAACACCGCCACAGACTTCAGTTTCACGACCTTCCTGATAAGCACGTAGAGAGGGTAAAAAACTATCGTCAGCACTATTGCCCATACGATGGGCAATATAAAGGGTCTCATAATCTTATAGGTCAGATACCCGAGAAGAACCGCCACAAGGATGAGCGCGAGGTTATGAAACCTGTTCCTATTGGTCGGTAGCATATGTTGTCTATTCTTTTGTAAGCTTGTCCTTTTCTTTTGTATAGGCCTCTTTTCCTGCTTCAACTGCGGAGGCAATAATGGACTTCTGTTCTTTTAGAAGGTCCTTTCCCTTCTCCATCACGGAAGAGGCTTGTTCCTTCATCTGCTCCATATAACAATCCGCTTTCGTTTTTACGTCCTCCGCCAAGTCTTTAAGCTGCTGTCTCGTCTCCTTTCCTGATTTTGGAGCCAGAAGGAGCGCAACTCCTGCCCCAAGCAAACCACCCACAAAAAATGACAGGAGAACTGAACCTGCCGAGAAACCATTATTTTCATTTTGTGCCATGAGAAACCTCCTTAATTAATTTTTCTGACTTTGAGAAAATTTTTCAAGAAATAGATAAAAGCTGCTTTCACACCCATCTTGAGTCCGGCCACACTTATCGCCCCAGATCCCGTAACACCCTTCATGATATCGCTTATCTGTCTTACATTCTCTCCGAACCGCTTCATGGAACCCGAAAGAGTTTTCATGTCTTCCGTTACAATACCTACGTTGTCGGTGACATGCCGTACACTCTCCAGTGATTTCTGTAACTCCTGAAGCACAGGCAGCAGAGATTCTTCTATTTGCTTAATCGTACGCATTATCATGCCGAGGTCTCGACGGAGTTCCAAGAGGACCAGGGTCACAATAACCGCCAATACCACCACAACAAAGGTCATGATCCCTATATAGATCTCAATCATCCTGCCTCCCTCCGCCGGATAGTAAGGAAGTTTCGTCACCATGATTCGCTACCGCCTGCCAATTTATCATAAACATCCCCAGTCCTCTTTTTAATGCACCCTTTCCAGATACCGCTACTTTAGATCTGACTTGATTCGCCAATATAAAACCGACACTCACTGTATAGCAATCAACCGCAGTTCTGTCAACCATTTTGTGGGAAAGAAGCGCAAAACGGTTGACTTGGGAGCATTGAGCGCGGCGGAAAAAATCCGATGTCTTGGCGGCAAACGCGGAATGATACCGTATAGAGGCATACCAACCTCGCGCTAACTGCCCGTCATGATGGTCATTGCAGTCTTGGCAGCCTTGTGTCAAACTTCCTATACCATTCGCTTTTCCCTCCATTTTTACACCTCTGCACCATCCGCTCTGCATACATTAAATTTGAGTTTTTCCCGATTCGCTCAATGCTATTCGCTATTTCCTTGACAATGATCTTAATTCCTTCTATTATGATACCCATGAATAAAAAAATCGTAGTTTTTGGCTTTTATTACTACTTTAGGAACTCGCACCCAGGCATATTTTTGCTTTGATAAGCAAAAAGCCATGGGTGCAAAGGCCCATGGCTTTTTTTGTTATTTAAAGGAGGACAGATGATCATTTCCAAAGAGATTCAAAGACTGATAGAGGACCAAGAGGGTTGGACCAGAAGGATGTTTGAGGAGGGTATCAGGATAAAGAAACTCTACGGGGAAGACAGCGTGTATGATTTCTCTCTGGGCAACCCCGATACGGAGCCTCCGGAAGTATTAAGCAAGGCCTTGATAGATGCCGTCACCCATCCCACGGCAGGGATGCACCGATATATGCCAAACAGCGGCTATGAGGAAGTGAGGACGGATATAGCGAATTACCTTCGCGAAGAGCGTGGACTTCCTTTCACATCCGCCCACGTCTTCATGACCGCAGGATGCGCCGGTGGTCTTAACATGATTTTAAGGAGTATATTGGACCAGGGCGATGAGGTGATCATACCCAGTCCTTTTTTCTGGGAATTCAAGAACTACATCAAAAACGCAGAGGGCATTTCGCGGTTCGTCGAGACCAAGGAAGACTTTCAGCTTGATATTGGCAAGATTGAGGAGGCCATCACCCCAAAGACAAGGGCGATACTAATTAACAGTCCGAACAACCCCACGGGAGCCGTATATAATGAGGAAAGCTTGAAAGAACTGGCAGCTCTGCTCAACGAGAAGAGAGAGCAGGGTCAAGACATATTCATCGTCAGCGACGACGCTTACAGGAAGATTGTCTATGACGGAAACAAACTCCCTAACCTGTTTGCGATATACGACCTCGTATTGGCCGTAACCTCTCATTCCAAAGACCTCGCCCTGCCAGGGGAAAGGATCGGATATATTGCGATCTCACCGAAGATTGAGGAATTCCAGCTCTTCGTCTCCGCCCTTACGATCACTATACGCACACTCGGATTTGTCAACGCCCCAGCCCTCTTTCAGAGAATTGTGGGCAAATTCCAACAATACTCCGTAAGCATAGCTGATTACGAGAAAAAGAGAGATGTCCTCTACAATACCCTCGTTGAAGCCGGTTTCGAGTGCGTAAAACCTACCGGCGCCTTCTACATGTTTCCCAAGTCGCCCATACCAGATGAACTTGAATTCGTGAGGGCTCTCCAACAGGAGGAAAGAATAATGGTTGTCCCCGGAAGGGGTTTCGGCAGGGCTGGCTATTTCAGGATTGCCTACTGTGTTCCGCTTGAAAAGATTCTTGGTTCCATCAATGGATTCACCCGGATTGGAAAACGATATTTATAAAAAGAGGTGAAATACGGCTATATCAAAAAGCATCGCTGAATCAATGAAAAGCTCCTCTTGGATCAGGGCTATGTTTGAGGAGAGCGAGAGATTAAAAAAAGAGTTCGGCCCCGAGAATGTTTTTGATTTTACCCTCGGCAACCCTATCGCCGAGCCTCCTAAAGCGCTCAAGGAAGAACTTGCGAGGATCTGCTCACCCGCCACGATCGGCATGCACCGGTACATGGCCAACAGCGGATACGAAGAGGTACGAGAGGAGATAGCGGAATTCCATCGCGAAAAGACCGGTCTCGACTTCACGGCAAGTCATATTATTATGACCATGGGCGCGGCTGGAGGAATCAATGTTGCCTTTAAAACCCTCCTTGACCCAGGGGACGAGGTAATCGTGCTGTGCCCCTATTTTGTAGAGTTCAGGTTCTATATAACAAACCACGGCGGCATTGTAAAACTGGTGGATGTGAAGGATGATTTCCACCTCGACATAGAGAAGATCAGGGAAACAATCACCGATAAAACAAAGGCAATCATAGTAAACTCCCCTCACAATCCCACGGGAGTAGTATACGATGAGAAAGAGCTTAAAGAACTGGCAGCCCTACTGATGGAAAGAAGGCGCAAAGGACAGCGCATTACAGTCATATCGGACGAAGCGTACAGGAAGATCATTTATGACAATATCACCTTCCCCGACTTCTTCAAAATCTATGACGACGTCGTCACTGTGACATCCCATTCTAAAGACCTCGCCCTGCCTGGAGAGAGGATCGGCTACATCGCCATATCGCCCTTGCTGAGGAATGCAAAAACCTTCATTGATGCAGCGATATTTTCCAATCGCATCCTCGGGTTCATCAACGCCCCCGCTATAATGCAGCGTCTCGTGGGCAGGTTCCAGAAGAACAGCGTGGATATTATGGACTACCAGAAAAAGCGTGACGCAATTTATGAAATCCTCGTAGAAGCGGGATTCGAAATAATAAAGCCAATGGGAGCCTTCTACGCCTTCCCTAAGTCTCCCATACCCGATGACATAGAGTTTGTGAAGACCATGCAGAAGCACCGCGTGTTAGGCGTCCCGGGAACAGGCTTCGGTAAAGGCGGCTACTTCAGATTGGCCTACTGTGTGGATATGGAGGTAATAGAGGGCTCCCGGAAATGTTTTAAGGAGATTGGAGCGTCGCTCCGTCGTAAATAGCTTTGGTATCTAAATGGGAGGCCGGGATAGCAGCGAGCGTTTCCCTGTCTAGACCCTCCCGTTCCGAAGTCTTGAAGTACGGAACCACCCCGAGGATTGGAACATTCAGGTATTTCCTTATTATGTCCGGGTTCGTTCGTGAGGCCACATCATCCGTTCCTTCTGTATCATTCAGAATCACCCCGATAATCCTGATCCCCCGGGCCTGAAGGACACGGCACGTCAAAAGCGTATGGTTTATTGATCCCAAGCCAAGCCTCCCGACCACAACTGTGGCTAATGCCCATCTCGCGATAAGGTCTGCGAAGAAGAACCCTTCCAGAATGGGTACGAGGATCCCTCCCGCCCCCTCAACAATGGTTATGTCATGGGTCCTGACAATTTTCTCGTACGCCCGGTCAATAACCGCAAGGTCTATGGTCTTTCCGTTAAGTTGAGCGGCCGTTTCCGGAGCAAGCGGTAGTTCGAAAGTGCAGGGGTTTATGAGGGCAAGGTTATCGGTACTCCCCGAGGCATCCTTGAGAGATTTTGCGTCGCACGGGAACAGTTCTGTCCGGTCTGAAGGCAACCCTGTCTCAAAGGGCTTCATGACACCCACGCGCAAGCCTGTCCTGAGTGAGAAAAACGCGGCCAGACTGGCGGATACAAGTGTCTTGCCTGTCCCGGTGTCCGTTCCTGTTACAAAAAAAGTTCTCATATTCGATTACCTTATGACGGAAGTCAAAACAATTACACCTATAACGATTGACCCGCAAACGATAGAGAAAGTGATATTGCTTTCGTTTGCGATCTTTTTTTTAAAATCTGTAAAAAAGGAAGTCGCACATCTTTACCGCTACAAACACGATAATCATGTAGGCTGCAAAATATACAAACATCTCGATTACATTGCAAACCGTCTCCACGCAGCAAACTCTCAGTTGCAAAGATAATAGACGAGATTGTCGAGGGCCGACGTAAAAAAAAGATTTCTCAGCTTCACATTCTTGGGGACGGTAACAGAGGAAGGTGAAAAGTTGAGAATGCCTTTCACATTGGCATCCACAAGCAGATTCGCAACTTTCTGGGCCTCGCCTGGAGGAGTCGTGATGATGCCTATCTCCACACCTCTCGTCTTCACTACTTCTTTCAGCCTGTCTACATGCAGTATCTCCACAGGCCTCCCCATTCTCTCTGAAATATGGCCTACCACTTTTACAGGGTCGATATCAAAGGCTGCCACTATCTTGTAATTCTGTTTCAGAAAGTCCTTGTACACGAGAAGGGCGCTACCCATATTGCCGATACCTATGACACCTATTTTCCATTCCCTGTTTACGCCCAATACCTCCTTAATGTTGAACTTCAGTTCCTTCACGTTATATCCCATACCCCGGACACCGAATTCCCCGAAATAAGCAAAGTCCTTCCTTACCTGGGCGGCGTTCACGTTACACATGCTTGCAAGAAGTGCGCTTGAGGAGACTTTTTCATTTCTCGACTCAAGATCCTCCAAGCATTTCAGGTAGCTCGAAAGCCTCCGTATGGTAGCCTCCGGAACTTTCGCATATTTTGCCATTTTTGACACCTTTTTGTTAAAATTGTTTTCCTTGCTATCTTTTGTCATTTTTTATCAATTATCGGGCTGAAAGGCAAGAAAAATTTAAAAAGCTTCCTGGAAAAGAGTCTATATTTTTATTGAGGGATGAGGAATACACGGTACATTTTTCACTTTTATCGCTATTATTTCGCGGTTACAACCCATTTAATGCACTGGCCATACGCTCAAGGATATCGGCCAGGGTCTTTCTGGGACATGCAAAGTTAAGCCTCACGAAACCTTCTCCGCCGCGGCCGCATTCAACACCGCTATTAAGCGCCACACCGGCGTTTTTGAGAAAAAAATGAAAAGGATTACCTGGTATTCCTGATTGCCTACAGTCGAGCCATGCAAGATAGGTACCTTCCATGCGTGTCATACTTAGAGAGGGAAGTCTTTTGCGCACATAGGCAGCCAAAAAATCCCTGTTGCCCTGCAGGTATGAGAGGCACTGATCCAGCCACTCCTGTCCGTCCTTGTAACCCGCCATGGCTGCGGTGAGGCCCATGACATTGACAAACGGCATTAGCCCCTGGCTGCCTCTGACCCAAGCCTCACGCAGACAAGGATTCGCGATAATTGCAAAGGAGCAGCTCAACCCGGCCAGGTTGAACGTCTTGCTCGGCGACATAAAGGTAATGGTCCTGTCGGCCACCTCCTGGCCTAGAGTGGCGATTGGAAGGTGCCGGAAGCCCTTATAAATAAGGTCGCAGTGGATCTCGTCAGCGCAGATAAGAATATTGTGGCGAAAGCAAATCTCAGCAAGTCGCTCCAATTCATCCCTTAGAAAAACACGGCCCACAGGGTTGTGCGGATTGCTGAGCACATAAATTTTAGTCCGGGAGGTTATCGCCTTTTCAAACGCATCAAAATCAATTTCGTACGTATCCCCTTTTTTTATCAACGGAGGGTCAATCAGTGTCTGGCCCCGAAGCACCGGATCGGTAATAAAATGTGAATAAACTGGCGGCTGGACCAATACGCCATTCCCGGGACCTGCGAAAAGCTGAAATACGAAATTGAGACCGGTCACCACACCGGGCACAAATATGATCTGCTCCGCAAGCACATCCCACTCATAGAGTCTTTTGAGGCGTTCCAGGATAACGTTTACAAGTTCATCTCGAGGCTTCGAATATCCGAAGATCCTGTGATCCACTCGTTCATGCAGGGCACGGATAATCGGCTCAGGGGAAACAAAATCCATGTCGGCCACCCACGCAGGAATAACGTCATTGCCATACCTTTGCCATTTAATACTGTCCGTATTTTTTCTCTCAACAATCCGGTCAAAATCGTATTTCATCGTTTTATCCTGATTTGCAGGCCTAGCTTATCGCTACCGCCGTTAAAAAGTCTCTCTTTACGCCAATATCCAAATGCACTAATGAGAAAAACTTCAGGAACTCAAGGACAACGTCGCTCCTCTGCGGCGCATGCCGAAGTTTCTGTATATCCTCCATTAGCCGCAACCCGTATCGCCACTTCAGCATGCTTATTCTGATCCAATCTTTCATGCTTGGCGGCTTCAAATTAGAATTCAAATGCGAAGTCCAAAGCGGTTCCGGTTGGTTTTCATCCGCGCGAACTGGCGCTCGTTACGCATATGAACGGTTTTTATCCTTGAAGAGCATTCTCTCAAGGAGGACTATGGCTTCCTGTCACAGATAACGGCGGCTCACCTGAATTCCCTCATAAGTGCTGTCTAGTCCGCTTTTTAAGCGGTAACCCAACTGTCACGCCGTGAATACCTGGTATGTGTCCATGTGCAATTTTCTATGCTCTATATAATAAACGCTCTCGTATGGCCAGTCAAACCTTGAATTTACGAATGCCATGGCATCTCCAACTGTCAATCTGTTCCACTCTCTGCCGGTGGACTATTATCAAAAGGCCTACTTTTGGCAGTCTCTTATCTTGCTTTCATCGGCTTGTGTTATCTCGATTGTCTTGTAAAACGTGGGGCTTCCTTCACGTTTGTCTAGGTTAGAAACTCTGTGGTCGTCAGCGTTCCTCCCCCCACCTTACCGAATCTGTGAAATTGTCAGACAGTTTTTTGATGGGCCATCCAAGTTTACGACTCGCTCCCGAGCCGCCATACCATCTGTCTGCCGCTTATCGTTATTGCGCACCTATTCTGCGCCACAAAAGAGAGGATTTTGAGTACGGGCCACCGGTGGGGTTTGGCGGACCGATATGCCCGATATTCCATTACGGGCCTGGTATCGGTAAAGTTCCTCGTGGATACACCCCATCACTCTGAAGGAGGGCCACGATAAAGCAAGGGAAGCAAAAAACCGCTTGAAAATAAAACCCGTCTGCACGATAATCCATCTGGCCTCTGAGGTACGATTCACCAACGATCTGTATTACACGGCCCAAATTCCGATTATCAGCATACCATCAAGTCAGCCATGGAACAGCGATCGTAAAAGTCAATATTAGCCACTTAGGACTGAGACTTGGATTGCGTTCGGATGCACCATTCCCAGCATCGGTTTTAATAAACACAATAAATAAACACAATAGTTGATACCGGGTGCGCTGGATCGTAGCATGGCGTGGTCCACCGGGCTATCGCAGGCGACCGACTGAAGATATATTATTCTCACGAGTCCTTCATCTCCTCCGCTCGCCTATCTCACTGGTAGACAGGTCTCATATGAACAGGCGGCTTCAGATCAAGGCTCGCTATAACCTCAGTGTCGCTCACCATCTCAGCAAATGTCTTGTTACCAGCATACATCTGGTCCAAGTTATATTTCGAGATGTACACTATGATGTATTCTATGAACCCCCCGTTCTCCTTACACTGGGAATAATCTCTCACCGGCCAGTAGACGCCTAAGGAGAGTCCCTCCGTTCTGCTTGCCTCTATGTCACTCCTCTTCACCATTTTCACGTACTTCTCGAAGTATGTACCCATCACCTTCGAAAACCTTTGTTCCCCTTTCGACGTGTTCTCGTCGAACACGATCTCCGGCGGCCTGAGATTCACCATGAGATAGTAGTGTTTGCTGTCTTTCTCGTCGCGGAGGGTAGTGAATCCTATCCCATCTTTGTAAATGTTCATATGGTCGGCTTTCAGCCTCAGATAGATATCGTGGAGCAACATCTTGTTTTTGTCATAGAGGGCATTCAGCCGTGACTCGTTGTAGGAGGTCTTTATACTCTCCTGCTCGGTTTTCGCCATATGTACGGGTCCCACGGCGCACGAAAAAAGAAAAAGCACAGCCAGAATAATAATGCATCTTCTCATAGTCATTCTCCTTTCTTTAGTATTTCCGCTATCTGGGTTAGCTCAGCCCTGATCTCGTCGATGAGACTCCGGTGCCCCGTCAGATATTTTTTAGCTCCGTCGATGGTGAACCGTTTTTCATATAGAAGTTTCTTGATAGCTATTATAGTGTCGAGATCTTTTCTTTTGTACAACCGCTGTCCAGCGGAGCTTTTTACTGGTTTTATATCCTTGAATTCTTGCTCCCAGTATCGAAGCACATGAGGTTTCAAACCAGTTATGGCGCAGACTTCCTTGATCCGATAAAACATCCTGTCATGGATATTCTCAGTCATTTTCTGTTTTTGTGGTTTATTTCATCCTTCAATACTTGGCTCAGCCTGAAATTCAACACTTTGCGCTCGGAAATCTCAATCTCTTCCCCTGTCTGCGGATTCCTCCCTCTACGGGCCTTCTTCTCTTTTACGATAAAATTGCCGAAACCAGAAATTTTTACATTTTCTCCTTGGGCAAGGGTTTTTTTGATAGACTCGAAGAACGAATCGACTATATTTGCACATTCCCGTCTTGAAAAGCCGAGTTTTTCATACAGATTCGTCACTATTTCCAGTTTTGTCATGCATCCTCCTTAGGTTCTCAACGTTACGCCTTTTATATTTGTGAGTTCCTTAATGATAGTCTCCTGCAAATTGTTTACCGTCTCATCCTTCAGCGTATCTTCATAAGATTGGAACACTACTCTGAGGGCGATGCTCCTCGTCTCTTTCCTGAACATATCAAATACTCCCACATCGCGGATGAGAGGCGATACGTCTCTGATGATCCCCATGAGACTCGTTACCGGAACAGCATCCTCCACGTAGAACGAGAAATCCCTTGTTGCCTGAGGATAGCGCGGTATCGGTTTGCATTGTACTTTCAGTGCGCCTCTTTCAAGAAGTATATCAAATCTCAGTTCAGCGCAATAAACTTTTTGTTCGATGTCGTAAGACTTGAGCACGTCGTCTTGCAATTCCCCGATCCAACCCGCTTTCACGCCGCCTTCAAGGATCACGTCTCCTGCACGGCTCACGTTGAGGAAGGGCTCATTGCTCCTCTCAAGGGAAAATACAACACCGAAACGCTCCATGAAACCTTCCAGAACACCTTTAATATCGAAGAAATCATATTCCGGCACCGGCTCCCTCCAGAAATACTCCCGCTCCTTGCCCGTCATCAGGAAGGCGACCGAGGAGTATTCATGGGGTAGTTCGTTTTCGTTGTCCGGAATAAATACCTTGCCCATTTCGAAGAACCTCAAATTCTTCCGACCTCTGTTGATGTTATATGAAACGGCCCGCAAAATCCCCGGGGTCATAATGGTTCGCATGATCGCATAGTCTTTTGCCAAGGGGTTCATTATGGTTACAAAGGAGGACCTTTCGTCTTCGGTCGGGAGGAGTAAGCTCTCCACATCGTTGACGCCGCAAAAACTGAAATTCAGGAGTTCGAAAAAACCCGCCGAAATAAGGTAATCCTTCGCCGCTGCCACGGGAGTATCCCGTTCAGTCCGCTTCTGAGGCTGCACCGTGATCACTGGCATGGTCGCCGGTATGTTATCATAACCGTGCATGCGCGCCACTTCTTCAATGAGGTCCATATACTCGACGATATCGTGTCTGAATGGCGGAATGGAAAGCGTCGCCTTTCCGTCCTCTTCTGTAGTGACGAAGATATCGATGGATTGGAGGGAGCTGACCACTTCCTCCTGTTTTATCGGTATCCCTATAATCTCGTTGATCTTGGAGAAGCTCACGGAGATTGTCCTTTTCTCCGCTCTCTCGTATATCTCCTGTTTCCCTCTTACAACCGTGCCACCCGAGATAGTGTTCATAAGATAGATCGCCCTCTCAGCGGCAAAGCCTGTGTTATCAATATCGATGCCCTTTTCGAACCTGAGGGACGCTTCCGAGCGTATCCCCAATCGTCTCGCCGTCTTCCGTATATGCATGGGATTAAAAAAAGCACTTTCCAGCGCTACATTTTTCGTATCCTCGCTGATCTCGGAATTTTCTCCGCCCATAATACCCGCCACTGCAACAGGGCCGTCGCCGTCGCAAATAAGAATATCCCCCGTGGCAAGACTGCGGTCTTGTCCGTCAAGGGTTCTGAACTTCATCGCTCTGTCCGCAACCTTTACCTCAATCTTCCTGCCTCGTATTTTCTCATAGTCAAAAGAATGGAGTGGTTGGCCGAGCTCCATCATGATGTAATTGGTCACATCGACAATGGAGTTTATGGGTCTCATCCCGGACTTCAGTATCCTGTGCCTCATCCAGAAAGGTGAGGGCACAATGGAGATACCGTTAATCATGCGGAGCACGTACCTGGGGCATGAGGCAGTGTCGAATATTTCGAGGGATATATAATCCTTTACGTTTCCCTCTCCCGGAGCAAGTTTGAAGTCGGGAAGTTTCGCCTTCTGCTTCAGTATGCTACCCACTTCCCTCGCAATTCCGTACATTGAAAGGCAATCGCCCCGGTTCGGTGGCACGTTGATGTCATAGACTACATCCCTCATACCCGGTACATCAGCAAGCATCGTCCCCACGACAAACTCTTCGGGAAGAATAAATATACCGGTATGGTCGTCCGATATTCCGAGTTCCTTCTCAGAGCATAGCATCCCCAGAGACTCGACGCCTCTTACAGGCCTTTTCTCAATCACAAAACCGCCTTCAAGCGTCGCGCCCACCTTTGCCAGGGGCACCTTGTCTCCTACGGCAATATTCGTAGCGCCACAGACGATAAGGAGCGCTTCGGATCCAGTATCCACTTTGCACAACGAGAGTTTGTCTGCTTTCGGGTGTTTCTCAATCTCGACAATCCGGCCTATCACCACATCATCAAAGGAAGGTTCAATGTTCTCAACTGATTCAACTTCAAGCCCTCTCATGGTAAGGTTCGACGCCAATTCGTGGGGTTCCATCTCAATTACCACGAACTCTTTCAACCACTCAAATGGGATTCTCACGATAGTACCTCAGAACTGGCTAAGAAATCTTGTATCGCTATAGTAAAACTGCCTTATATCATCTATTCCGTATTTGAGCATGGCGATCCTTTCGACACCCATGCCGAAGGCAAACCCACTCACCTCTTCTGGATCATATCCCACGCCGCGCAACACCTCCGGATGCACTATGCCAGATCCGAGGATCTCAAGCCAACCCGTCTCCTTGCAAAGCCGGCAACCTTCCCCCATGCATATGACACACCTGATGTCTATTTCTGCTGATGGCTCGGTAAAAGGAAAGTAGCTCGGCCTGAACCTGATGGGCATGTTACCCCCGAACATCTCATGAATGAAAACCGTAAGCATTCCTTTCAGGTCTGAAAACCTGACCCCCTTGTCCACCATAAGTCCTTCCGTCTGGTGGAACATAGGCGTATGGGACACGTCCTGATCGCATCGGTAGACTGACCCGGGAGATATAATCCTCACTGGCGGAGGTTGAGACTCCATCACTCTCACCTGCATAGGCGATGTGTGGGTACGAAGCACGACCCCCGGCTTGATATAAAATGTGTCCTGCATGTCTCGCGCGGGATGGTCGGAAGGGATGTTGAGCGCCTCAAAGTTGTAATGCTCTGTCTCAATATTCGGTCCTTCGGCCACGGAGAAGCCAAGGGAGGAAAAAATCCTTATTATTTCATCAAAGGTCTGCGTGATAGGGTGCTTCCTGCCCATAACAGGTCGCTTTCCAGGCATGGTAATATCTATCCATGATCGCGCCTGTTCCCTCTCTTTCTCCTCCAGGGCAAACTTTTCCTCAATCTCGCCAAGGCGCACCTCGGCAGCCGTTTTGAGGTTGTTTATCTCCTTACCAAAGGTCTTTCTCGCTTCCTTGTCCAGAGACCTCATGCCTTCAAGATACTCGGCGAAGAACCCTTTTCTCCCGAGGAGTGACAATTTCATGGTTTTTAGGTCCTCGGCAGTCCTTATCGACAATATTCCGGTCTCTACCTTCTGTCTCAGTTCTTCGATATTCAAAATGCACCTATGGGATAAACAGGTGGGCCCTGCCTGCTCATGATAAAAATACCGGAAACCAATCGGATCCGCCAAGCAAAGGGTCCGCCCTCCGGATTCCTTATGCTGATGACTGCGCCACCACCACGTCTTTGATCTTCTTAATCACGTGTTCAAATCCTGTCGGATCGTTCACGGCCATATCGGCGAGAGACTTGCGGTTAAGTTCTATATTGGCAGACTTCAATCCGTTTATGAACCGGCTGTACGATATGCCGTAGGACCTACATGCCGCATTTATCCTGACGATCCATAAGGATCTGAATTCTCTCTTTCTCTGCTTTCTTCCGGCATACGCATATTTCAGCGCTTTGAAGACCGCGCGCTTGGCAACACTGTATGTAGTTCTCCTGCTCTCATACATACCTCTTGCCAGCTTTAATATCTTTTTCCTTCTTCTTCTTGCCTTTACTCCTCTTTTCGCCCTTGGCATCTTAAACTCCTCACATTGTTATAAATAGGGTATCAGCGATTTGATCCTTTTTGCATCGGTCGGATGGACGGTGTCGGACCGTGACAGCCTCCCTTTCTCTTTTGGTGATTTGGAAGAAAGGAGGTGGCTGTGAAAAGCTTTGGACCTCTTAATCTTTCCCTTTGCGGTCATTTTGACCCGCTTCGCTAATCCCCGGTGCGTTTTTACTTTAGGCATCTTTCCCTCCTTATACCGGAGCGAAAACCATAACGATGTTTCTTCCGTCAAATTTTGGTTTCTGTTCCAGGTCGCCTATATCTCTCAAAGACTCTATTATCTTTTGGGCCATCTTTTCCCCCATATCGACATGAAGGACCTCCCTGCCCTTAAACATTATAATTATCTTGACCTTGTCGCCCTCTTCAAGAAAATCCCGTATGTGCCTTATTTTGAACTGGAGATCATGTTCCTCTATCTTAAGGCCCAGTTTCATTTCCTTGAGCTGGATTATAGTCTGTTTTTTCTTGGCCTCCGCCGTCTTCTTGGCAACCTGGTACTTGAACTTCCCATAATCCATTATTTTGCATACCGGCGGTGCCGCATTCGGTGACACCTCCACAAGGTCCAGTTCCTGTTCCCTCGCCATCCTAAATGCGTCCGACGTAGCAACAATCCCTAACTGAGTTCCGCCTGCATCAATCAATCTCACTTCTCTTGCTCTGATCTTCTCGTTAATGTTAGCTTCTTTACTGTCCTTTGCTATGGAGCTCACCTCCTGGATATATTTTCTTCTTTTACTCTGGCTATGAAATCCTTTAGTTCAATGTTCTTAAGCTCGCCGCCGTCTCTTATGCGGACGGAAACCACGTTGGCTTCTTTTTCCTTGTTGCCGACTACTATGGTATACGGAATCTTCCGTACCGCGCTCTCCCTTATCTTCATACCGAGCTTCTCGTTGCGCATATCAAGCTCTGCCCTTATGCCTTCGTCGATCAGACGCCCATAGATACCTTTTACGTACTCCTCCTGCTCGTCTGTAATATTCAGTATAATTACTTGGACAGGGGAAAGCCAAACAGGAAAACGGCCGCGGTAATGCTCAATCAATACCCCGATGAACCTCTCTAGGGCTCCAAGTATGACCCTGTGGAGCATCACAGGCCTCTTGCGTTTGCCGTCACTATCCACGTAATGTAGATCAAACCGCTCAGGAAGGGCAAAATCACACTGGATGGTGGCACACTGCCACTTCCTACCTATGGCGTCCTTCAGTTTTATGTCAATCTTCGGGCCATAAAATGCCCCGTCGCCTGCATTAATGTCATAAGGCAATCCCTGGTCGTCGAGGACATCCTTGAGGACTTTTTCGGCTTTATCCCAGTCCTCAATTGTTCCGATGAATTTTTCCTCCGGCCTCGTCGATATCTCCATCTCGAACTCAAAATTGAAGATCCTCATCACGTCCTGGACAAATTCGATAATGGCCACAATCTCGGAATGGAGTTGGTCCTGCCTTAAAAATATGTGGGCATCGTCTTGGGTAAACTCTCTCACCCTGAGAAGTCCGTGGAGCACACCCGATTTTTCATGCCTGCATACCGTGCCAAGCTCAAAGTATCTCAGCGGCAGGTCGCGGTAACTCCTTATCTTCGATTTATAGACCATGATGTGGGAGACACAGTTCATCGGTTTGATGCCGTATTCCACCTCATCCACCTTGGTAAAATACATGTTCTCTCTATAGTTCTCGTAGTGGCCCGACTTCTTCCACAGGTCCACTTTTAGTATCTGGGGTCCTACGACGAACTGATACCCTCGTTTCAGATGCTCCTTCCTTTCGAAATCTTCAAGCAAGTATCTCAGCAAGGCACCGTTTGGATGATAGATAACGAGACCTGCGCCCACTTCATCTGATAAGCTGAACAATTCCAGCTCCTTACCAAGCCTCCTGTGGTCCCTCGTCTTCACTTCCTCTATGAAATTGAGGTATTCCTTAAGGGCCATCTCGTCATGAAACGCAGTCCCATAAATCCTTGTGAGCATTTTGTTCTTTTCATCACCCCTCCAGTATGCACCGGCAAGGCTCAGAAGCTTGAACGCCCTAATCTTCCCTGTTGAGGAAAGGTGAGGCCCTCTGCAAAGATCGACAAACCCCTCCTGTTCATAAATACTCACTTCTTCATCTTCTATGGCATCAAGAAGCTCAAGCTTGAAGGCTTCGCCCATCTTTTTAAATATGTCACGCGCTTCTGCCTTCTTTACGACTTTCCGGACTATAGGAAGATCTCTCTTCACAATCTCCTTCATTCGTTCTTCAATTCTGGGGAGGTCTTCCTCGGTAAAACCCGGTTCGTAATCAAAATCATAATAAAAACCCATCTCAATGGACGGACCGATCGCCACCTTAGTTTCAGGAAACAGTTCTCTCACAGCCTGGGCCATGAGATGAGAAGTGCTATGCCGCAATATTTGAAGGTCTTTTTCCATATAAGCTCTTTCTCCCGGAACTACGCAAGCAATTGAGATACCGGGTCCTTGGAATTAAATCAGGAGATATTATTACCATTTTTATCTTTTCCTTGTCAATTCTTATAGTTAACTCTTTTGAAAGAAAAATGGCGACCCTAATACTCTACCCTTTTCTTCTCTTTCCAGTTCCTTAAAAAATCAATGCCGCAAGCTAGAGGGTGGATGCCATCATAATAAGTCATCCTGCAGTCCTGAACACCATACCTACCGACTTGCAATAATCGACGATAAGGGGCGCGAGAGAATAATTCCAGTCGTGTCCTCCACCACCGACAAGGGACAGTGTCACCTCCTTCGCACCGGCGGCATAGACGCCTACATTGAGAAAATTCTCCCCGAACCAGAAAACCGTAAAAACTATACTCAAGGTCTCGTCTCTGCGTCAAAAATTTACAAACACAATTACCAGTATCAGAAGCTACGCCAGAGCGCCACCCCACACGCCCAAGGTTCCACCAAAGAGACCGAAAAAAATGTGGCTGAATTCATGGAAGGGTAGGTTCACATAATTCAAGGAGCAGAAACCCATCGTGTCGGCAAGTTCGTATATCCAGAAAAGAGCGAAGACCAAGAAAGAGTGATGGTCTGAACTCTTGATACCGTTCATACGGATAATACCATAGACGCTTTCGAGCATCATTTCAAGGAATTTCGTCCAGCATGATAGAAAGGAGGTGAGGCAATGGACAGCATTGTAATCTATGGACCAAAATAGGCTATTCTTTCTATCATAAAACGTGGCCGTAAAATTACCGATATAAAACGTATACACTTAAGTTTCAATCTTGTGTTTCCTTCCTTACTCTTGGATCTTGAAAGAACATGGTGTAGCCACGAACTGGGAATAAACACCTTACAGGGTTGACTCCCAAGCGGGCTTTTTCAAAGGGACTTGTATCCTTACAATCGCCCCAGTTCGCCTCAATAAGAAACTGCCTTCTTATACTCAATCGTGAAAACCCTTGCTTTATTAATTCCTGATCACTTTTTCCCATATGGCTATCTATAATTATTCCTCATATATTGTATGTATGGGGGAATGATAGATTAGGTTAGGGAGTAGGGAGGTTGTTTTGGTGGCTTGATTACGAGGTTTTTCAGGCCGTGGGTTTCAAACTCCTTTTCATATTTTTCAATGAAGGGTTGTTCCTTGGCAAGATGCTCTTCGGGAGACATGCGGGCGATACCCCGCTCGCTGTATTTATGGTCCATATCCCTTCTGGCTAGGTTGTAGATGAGTTTCTCCCAGAAGGTAAAATCGTCATAGCGTTGAATCAGACCTTCTATCTCTGGACTCTCTTCAAATTTTTTAGAGGGAGAGCATTTCCCCTCCTCATCATAATAATTGACGTAATGCTCAAGGCCAAACTTTTTTGCCAGTGAAAAGACATATCCCTCAATAGTGTCAAAATCTGTCTCCGTGGACTCCTCCGTGAATCTCACCATCCAGTTTCCAAGATATACAGCCTTCAATAAAAGTTCGAACTGCTCCTTAGTAAAGTCGATCTTCATGGAAACCTCTTTTAGATTTTATTTTGCATAGAGCCTATTCGCATTATTTTACCACTTTTTCCGGACCGATTGCTATACCTTACCTCCCTTCCCCATGCCCAACCTGACACATCTCTTCCTTACATAACATAGCCATCGCTCTTGACAATCATCAACAAGAGTTCAAACTAAAAAGATGAGTTGCGATAAGCAATACCATCAAAGGGCGACGGAATATGGCGGGACCAAGGAAGTAACACAGATTCCAGGAGTGGGTGATCAGCGAGCGTAAGTACCGACCAGCTGGTATTATTGCGGTGCAAACAGGAACTTACTCCATAGACAACTGCCTGTTCTCCCGAGGCACCCTGTTTACTTCATCTTTCGATCTCGTTCTGTCTGAGTGTTTTCAAATATAGGAGCTATAAGATTAAGAGTGGTGATTTTCTTGGTACTGAAAAACTCTCCTCTTTTTTTGTTCAAGACGCGCCTGATGCGTCTTCCGTCATCTATGAGCTGAATGCACATAATGTATACCGACTCTCGCTCGGATGCCCCTCATATATGCGGGACTGCGAGGGAACATTCAGGATAGTCGGTTCAAGAAGCGGAGATGGAAATTATCTACTCATGGTACCCGCTTGAGGGACAGTAAACATGTGGCCATCCCGGAGGAATACCTGCCGAAGAATTATATGGCCCCCGATCTGCGGATTACCCATGTCGATGATTGCGAGGAAAAGGCGGAAAAACGACATCCTCATTTCTTGCATCCTTGCCATGGCCTGCGTTAGACTACCAGTTAGACGCAAAGTGCCAAAGGCACTTACAGCGGAAAAGTCATAACCGGAGGTGGCCACGGATATGTTTGACATTATCGTCCTTGCAACTTTTGGGATACTCACCATAATCGGATGGTGGAAAGGTCTGGTAAAGCAGCTTTTCGGCCTCGCCGGTATGATTGGGGGGTTCATGCTGGCCATGAAGTATTACCAGCCGACCTCGAAGTTCTTGGCAAATATCCATTCGGGCCCTGCCAAAACAATAAGTTTCGTCGCCATCTTCCTCACCTGCGTTATCGTTGCCATTCTCATGGGGCGAGTTATGGGAAAATTTGTTTCCGATGCGAACCTAGGGTTCATTGACAGAACGGGGGGGGCGGTCCTCGGTTTTCTGAAAGGATGCATTGTCGTTTCCGTTTTGGTAATCATACTCACTACCTTTCTCTCTCCGGACAACCACCTTTTTAAGCAATCAGCGACCATCAGGCATATCCGTCCCATGGTCGCTACATTAAAGAAAGTAACTCGCGGAGATATCAAGGCCAAATACAACGAAAAAATAGGAAACGAAAAGTCTCAAGACCCGATGGAAAAATGAGCGGCGCTTGACAGAAATAGTAATGAAACTTGAACGCCCACCCACTTATGACCTGGCCTTTATTTCTTCTAGGTAACCCTTGCGACTTGACAAACAGGGTCTTTGAGTTAAAAGTCGACAGCTATGCCGCCGAACAGGCCTTTTGTGTGGAAAAAAACTGGCGATATCGGCGTTGAGATTGACAGAACCAGTCTCCGGTACTTTCGAGAAGTTGTCGAATGTTATGGCCGCCTTTTCCGCGAACTGCCTGGGGTCGGTTGACATTATCCACACATGTGGGGACGGGCAGCCCCGGCGTTTACCACGCATGGCGCCGCATCTTTCCACGTTCGCCAATTATGTAGTAGAAGTCGCTTTCCACATATGATAAAGAAATAGAAGCACCCGTACGAAGGCGGGTTGGAAAATTATGCAGAAAACGATCTTCACCATATCTAAGATGGATTGTCCTTCGGAAGAAGGGATGATACGGATGAAGCTGGAAGGGATGGACAATATTCTTTCCCTGCAGTTTGACATACCTGAACGCACGCTTGAGGTATTTCATACGGGCAGTTATGACGGCCTCCTCGCGGCCCTCAACAGTCTCCATCTCGACACCAAGTTCGTTTCCTCGGAACAGACGGACATGGCGGACACGGAACACCATCTTGAGGAAAGGCGCGTTCTCTGGCAGGTCCTCGCCATTAACTTCCTCTTTTTTGCCCTCGAGATTTTTACCGGTTTCATCGCCGGATCAATGGGTCTCGTCGCCGACAGCCTGGATATGCTGGCGGACAGCGTTGTGTATGGACTTTCTTTGTTTGCCGTGGGGGGAACTACCTCGCGCAAGAAAAAGATCGCCGGAGCGGCTGGTTATTTCCAGTTTGCCCTAGCACTTTTAGGGTTTACGGAAGTTATCAGGCGTTTTCTCGGATACGGAGAAACCCCGGACTTCCACATCATGATCATTATTTCCATTCTCGCCCTCGCAGGCAACGCTATCTGTCTCTATCTCCTCCAGAAATCGAGGAGCCGGGAGGCTCACATGCAGGCAAGCATGATCTTCACGTCTACCGACGTTATCGTGAACCTCGGCGTCATCACGGCAGGCGTCCTTGTCTATCTTACCGCATCGAGACTACCCGACCTGATTGTAGGGACACTTGTTTTCTTGCTTGTGACAAGAGGTGCATACAGGATCCTGCAACTCTCGAAGTGACCAGGCCGTGCGTCTTCTTTTTTACGATTCTACTGGAAGCAGTATCTATCAGTTCCTGATTTCTGTTGTCCAGGACCGGGACACACCAGGTGTACCTTTCCCCTAGACCATTGTCGAGTGGGGTCATGCCCCATCCTTCTTGCCGCGAAAACGAGAACAAGGCTGCGTGCGCAAATTTCATTGTATGCTGGCCTCTTTTTGTCAGACTGGAATGTATTTCGCCGATAAAGATAAAACAGGTCTTGGGACTCCGCTTCACAAAGAGCGTGAAAGTTTGCCGAAAAGGTTTCTTTTCTGCTCCCCCAAAAACCGGACGGCAGCGAGGTTTGATTCCTCCATAATTCCATGCTCGTTGAAGGCCAGGTAGCCAAGGGCACAAAGTCGTAACGATCAGCGTGCCGCAACCGTAATTGGAATAGACTATCGTACGACTGTTTTTACCGCAACCTTCCGCCACAGAATATGAGAAGACTCACGATGAAGATGTAAGAGAGCGTGGACATGACCGCCCTTCCTGAAATGCACCATTCTTATCGCCCGTGATAGATTCTTTATTACTCACCACTATTTCATGGGACGCCTTTTATATATGATAATACGCGAAGAAATAGTATTCCATCTTCTTTCGTGACATAGAAAGATGGCATATTGCCACTTGAGGTTCATCCTTGCAAAAAAACTAAACTTCCCATATACTTATTGGTAAGTTTGAGGGAAGGAGGTATCCATGGCCCTGATTGATGATCTCAAGAAAAAGGCGGAAGAAGGGCTCAAAACCTTAAAAGAGACTGCACAAGATTTCGCTTTCAACGTAGAAAAACAGGCTACAATCGGAAAAAAGAAATACGTGGATATATCCAAGCTTCAGCGTGGCGTCCAGAGTCTTCTGGCAGAAATAGGCGAGTATGTTTATGACGAGATAACCTCAGGAAGAAGTCTCACTAAAGACGACCCTTACGTCACGGAAAGAATAAACCAGATTACAGCCATGAAATCCGAAATAGACACTATTGAAAATGAAATCTCCGAGATCCAGCACAAACAGTCCCCCAAGAGGAAGTCCGAATAGGACGTCATGGTAGGCCCGCGATACTTTTGCCTTAGGTAACACCGGGCGCTCACGAACCGTCGACAAGTCCGTTTCGTTCTATTTCTCTGCGGAGTCCTTGGCTTTTCCCAAACGCGCCACTCCATAAATCAGGACCAAAAGAAGTGCGGAACAGCAGGTGATCACAGCCGGGGTCCAGTAGTGTTTTGGCGTCGCCCCGTAAAGACCTATTATCCCAAAGGCAATAAAGATCGTGGCGGCAAACCATTTTACGGCCCTCTCCGGGATATTTTTTCCAAGAACGATCCCCACGATAATGCCGATAGCGTCGGCAACGAGCATACCGGAGGTAGTTCCCAGCCATACCTGTACCACGTTCGTATATTTTGTCGCGAGGGCCACTGTGGCAAGCTGGGTCTTATCTCCCATCTCGGCGAAGAAAAACGCCACTGCAACGGTCCAAAAGGGGCTGAAGCTGAATCTCTTGTCTTCATCATTGAGTTTGTCCCCCCTTAAAGTCCAGAGGCCAAAGAGTATGAAGGACGCCGCAGCAACGATCTGAACATAGTGGAGTGGAACGACATTGGTCAGGTAATGTCCCGCAAGAGCGGCGCAGAGGTGATTCGCAAGAGTGGCGACAAGTACCCCCCACATAACGGTCTGCCAACGGTATCTCGATGCGAAGGCCATAGCCAGAAGCTGGGTCTTATCTCCCATCTCGGCGAGAACCACAAATAATAATGATGCAATGTAGGCAGTCATACTATTCATCCTCTTAAGGGCAAAAAACGAAACCTTTAATAATGATTTTCTTCAGTCACTCTATTAAGATCTCGTTAATTGGTTCGCACTACCGGTAAGGCCAACCAGAGGCCAGCATGTTGACCTTACCTTTTCAACTACTCCCATTGAGAAACGTATATCAGCTTCTATTTCTATCCAAGAACTAAAGATATTTCTTGATCAGTATCTCCGCAACTTGCACAGCGTTAAGGGCAGCGCCTTTCCTGATGTTGTCGGCCACAACCCACATATTGAGTCCGTGAGGAACCGATTCGTCCCTTCTTATCCTCCCCACGAATGTCGCGTCGCGACCTACCGCATCTATGGCCAGAGGGTAGCGTTTCTTCGCCGGATCATCAATGACTTTCACGCCTGGGGCTTTTTTGAGAAGATTCCTTGCCTCGTCCGGGGTAAGGTCTTTTTCCAATTCCACGTTCACCGACTCGGAGTGACTGTAGAATACTGGCACCCTTACCGTCGTTGCCGTTACGGCAATGCCTTCATCTTCCATGATCTTCTTTGTCTCGTTCACCATTTTTATCTCTTCCTTGGTATATCCGTTATCAAGAAAGACATCTATATGTGGAAGACAGTTGAAGGCTATCTGGTGTGGATACACCTTCTTCTCGATCGGTTTGTTATTATAAATGGCAAGCACCTGCCGCTCAAGCTCGTAGATCGCCTTTTTCCCAGTCCCAGATACCGCCTGGTACGTGGAGACCACTACCCTCTTGATCTTTGCGGCATCGTGGAGAGGCTTCAAGGCAACCACCATTTGGATTGTGGAGCAGTTAGGATTCGCTATGATGCCCTTCTTGGTATAGTCCTTTATCGCATGTGCGTTCACTTCCGGGACGACGAGAGGGACGTCGGGGTCCATTCTCCACGCACTCGTGTTATCTATCACTACACATCCGCTCGCAGCCGCGATAGGGGCAAATTTCTCACTTATGGAGCCTCCAGCTGAAAACAAGCCTATCTGAATATCCTTGAAAGAATCTTCCTTCAGTTCCTCTACGCCTACCTCAATACCTTTAAATGTCAACGTCTTCCCTATGCTACGGGAGGACGCGAGAAGAGTCAGCTTTTTCACCGGGAACTTCCTTTGTTCAAGGGTCGCCACCATTTCGTTTCCCACAGCGCCTGTGGCTCCCACGACAGCTACATTATATTCTTTCATGCTACTTCCTCCAGTTGCTTTTTGAGATATTTTATGAGTCCACCTTCATTGATAAGTTCCACCATAAAAGTTGGGATCGGTTTTGCCCGGATTTCTGTCTTCTTACACTTTATAATGCCCGATGTAATATCAACTTCAATCTCCTCACCTTCTTCGACGAAATCCGCAAGATCGGCCTCAAGGAGCGCCAGTCCTTTGTTAAATGCATTTCTGTAAAAGATCCTTGCAAAACTTTTCGCTACGACCAAAGATATGCCAAGAGCGGAAATGGCAATCGGGGCGTGTTCCCTGGAGGAACCACATCCGAAATTGAGGCCCGCCACAATAATATCACCTTTCTTTGCTTCTCTAGAGAACGATGGGGCTATCGGCTCCATGCAATGTTCTCCTAGTACCGTCGGGTCCGTTGAGGCTAGGTAAATCGCTGGAATAATAATATCCGTATCTATGTTGTCTCCGAACTTCCAGACCCCCCCTTTCAGCACAGTTTTCATTGTAACTCCTTTTTTTCTATGAAATTTGAACTTTCAATCTGTAGGCAACGATCCGGTGGTTTAAGACACGTCTTCCGGAACTGCAATGGCACCTTTGATCGCACTCGCGGCAGCCACAGCCGGCCCCGACAGATAGACTTCACTTTCGGGATGTCCCATTCTCCCGATAAAATTCCTGTTTGTTGTCGCCACCGCTCTTTCTCCCCTTGCAAGGATACCCATGTGGCCGCCGAGGCAGGGTCCGCACGTAGGCGGGGAAATAACGCACCTCGCGTTCAGAAAAATATCGAAGTAGCCCCTATGCATTGCCTCCGCATACACCTCGGGTGTGGCGGGAATAACGATGCATCTCATATTGGGAGCGACTTTTTTCCCTTTCAATACTGATGCAGCAATCTCGAGGTCCTCAATCCTGCCGTTCGTACACGAGCCAATTACTACCTGGTCGATAGCAATATCTTTCAGATCCGCCGCATCTTTCACATTGGAAGGCAGGGAAGGACAGGCTACTTTCGGCCCAATTGTGCTCACATCAATTTCGATAACCTGCCTGTAACGTGCATCCTGATCGCTCCTGTACACCTTCGGCGGTCTTTTCCCGCGCTCTTTCACGTAGGCCAGGGTCTTCTCGTCCACATTGAATATACCATTTTTCCCGCCTGCCTCTATGGCCATGTTCGCTATGGTAAAGCGGGATTCCATCGAGATGGCAGAAATAGCTTCACCATCAAACTCCATTGCGGAATAAAGGGCACCGTCAACACCGATCATCCCGATAATATGGAGTATAAGGTCTTTCCCGGTAACCCATTTCCGCCACTGCCCGTGGCAGATAAATTTTATGCTTTCCGGCACTTTGAGCCAGATTCGTCCAGTTACCATTCCATACGTCAAATCCGTGCTTCCCACGCCGGTGGAAAAAGCGCCGAGGGCTCCATACGTACACGTGTGGCTGTCCGCACCGATCACCACATCACCTGGGACCACAAGACCCTTTTCCGGAAGAAGTGCGTGCTCAACACCGCATTCCCCGCCCTCATAAAGGTGCTTGATGCCGTAAGTTTTCGAGAACTCCCGGATAATCTTGCAGTTCTCCGCCGACAGGATATCTTTGGTCGGTGTGAAGTGATCAAGAACAAAGACCACCTTCTCTGCATCAAATACCTTTTTCGCGCCTGATTTATGAAACTCCTCAAGGGACAAGGGTGCGGTGATATCATTTCCTAGGGCCAGGTCTATCCTCACCTCTACAATCTCACCCGGTTCCACATGGTCTCTGTCCGCGTGTGTGGCAAGTATTTTTTCCGTGATTGTCATCCCCATTTAAACACCCTCAACCTTTCTCTTTTTTACGTATTCCAGCTTATTCAACGCATTGACGTACGCCTTCGCACTGGCAACTATAATGTCCGTATCAGTCCCTTTCCCTATAACAGTAGAACCCTTCTCTTCTATCTTCACAAACACTTCTCCTTGGGCATCCATATCCTGTGTGATTGAGTTCACGGAAAACTTGAGGAGCTTGCTGTTCGTCTTTGCCAGCTTCTTGATAACCTTATATGTTGCATCCACGGGTCCGTCCCCGAACCCTACGTCCTGCAGTATGGCCCCTTCAAGCTCAAGTTTCACCGTGGCTGTGGGTATGACATTGTTTCCACATGTAACATTGAGATAGACCATCTTGATTTTCTCTGGCACTTTATAAATCTCGTCCATGATAATCATCTCAATGTCTTCATCGTACACATACTTCTTCATATCCGATAGGGTCTTAAACCGTTTGAAAGCCAGGTTGATTTCGGAATCGCTGAAAGCGTAGCCCATTTCCTCAATCCTCTCCCGGAATGCATGCCTCCCCGAGTGTTTTCCAAGGACGAGAGAACTTTTCGTGATACCCACCGATTCCGGCTTCATGATCTCATATGTAAGTTTGGACTTTAACAGCCCGTCCTGATGGATGCCCGATTCATGGGCAAAGGCGTTAGCACCGACTATCGCCTTATTCGCCTGGACAGAAGCCCCTGTAATGGATGTGATCAATTTGCTCGTTGGGTATATCTTCTCGCTTACGATCCCCGTGTCAAGGAAAAACACATCTTTCCTCGTACGCAGTATCATGGCTATCTCCTCAAGGGAAGCATTTCCCGCTCTTTCACCTATACCGTTAATCGTGCACTCAATCTGGCGCACTCCGTTCTGAATCGCGGCGATGGAGTTCGCAACGGCAAGTCCCAGGTCATTATGACAGTGTACGCTAATTACCGCCTTATCAATGTTAGGGACGTTGGTTTTGATATAGCGGATCAACTCGCCAAACTCGGCAGGTACCGCATAACCCACCGTATCCGGGACGTTGACTGTCACCGCGCCCGCGTCTATAACCTCGGCAAGAATCCGGCACAGATAGTCCCGGTCGCTTCTCGTCGCATCCATAGCTGAGAACTCAACATTGGAGGTATACTTCTTTGCCCTTTTCACTGCATCAACCGCGATCTTCAGTATCTCATCCCTCGTCTTCCGGAACTGATGCTTCAGGTGGATGTCGGAGGTAGAGATGAAGGTATGAATCCTAGGTATAACGGCATTCTTGATTGCCTCCCAGGCCCGGTCGATGTCCTCGTTATTAGCCCGCGCGAGACCGGCAATCTCACACTTTTTTACGCTTTCAGCAATCAGTTTGACTGCCTCGAAATCGCCTTCTGACGCTATGGGGAAACCGGCTTCAATGATATCGACGCCAAGGATCTCCAACTGTCTGGCCACCCTCAGCTTTTCAGGGGTATTCATGGTATTGCCCGGGGACTGCTCCCCGTCCCTCAATGTCGTATCGAATAAAAAGACTCTCTCTGCCATATCTCCCTCTTTAATTTATTCTGTATCAGTTCAAACAGTTCCTGCTCCCTCTCGATCTGGATCGTTACCGCGAGATAGAAGAAGTTGTCCGGAACTTCCATGGCCATTATCTTCACCGCATCTTTTTCCGTAGTGACCACGAGGTCGATTCCTCCGTACGAGGCAATCCTTTTCACTTCCACTTCCGTGTATCCGTGATGATCGGGATAGCATGTCTCATATACCACGTCAGCCCCCAAGTCGCTGAGCAAGTTAAAAAAAGAACGATTATCTCCTAGCCCTGCAAACGCGGCAACACGTTTCCCTTTAAGAAAATCGTAATGAACTATGCCGTCAAATTTCATGTTGTATAAATACGCCGGCTTATACCTCATCCTGTACGTCGGTATCTCATCCGTATACGCCCTCATATCCTCGTCAAGATCACCCTTGTTTACCAAGATTATGTCGGCATCCCGTATCCTCTCGAGGGGCTCCCTGTACGGACCAAGAGGAAAGAGCCCACGGGAAAACTTTCCTTCGCTCCCATTCAGAACAAGCACCTCAATGTCCTTCTCAATGTTTTTGAGCTGAAAGCCGTCGTCAAGAACCGCAAGGTCAATAGGGAACATTTTCATTCCCATGTCGATCGCTTCTGCCCGGTTACTTCCCACGAGCACAGGCACCTGTGTGTTCCGTGCAAGCATGTACGCCTCGTCTCCCACATCGTGGGCCGTATCCCTTTTCGTATCTACGAGGAAAGTACCCTTCTTCTTTCGCTTATAACCCCGTGTTGCGATTGCGGGACGAAAACCAGCCTCTTTGAGCATTACAGAGATCTTCTCCACTACTGGAGTTTTTCCTGTTCCCCCAAGGGTAACGTTCCCGACGCTGATTACGGGAATAGCCACCCCTACAACGGGGACCCAACCGAGGTCGTATATCCTCCTTCTTGCATCAAGGCATACCTTGTATACCTTTGAAAGAAGGAAAAGAGGTACGTACAAAAGCCACTTCGTATGCTTTGATTCCCCGTTCCATATTCTGATTATGATATTCCTCATCTAACTAACATGATTATACCAAAAGCAGGGTCAAAAATCAAAGTCTATCACACCTTTCGGTCTGATTCCGAGTAATACGGCCCGGTTGATCGCATACGCGGACAGCGCACACCGGGAAGCCAGCACTGAACAATCGTCAAGTCGTCCCATGGCATCAATTAAGATAGATGACCGAATTCTGGTGGTAATTTATGACAACATGATCCCGGATACACATGACGCTTTCATCCAGGCTTTATAAAATGATCATTCTGGTCGAAGAGTGGTATGGCGGAGGGACAGGAGCTATACTATATATATTATCCTGGGGTTTAAGTTTGTCGAAGACAGCCGGTGTCGCTACTTACTATCTCGGCGACGGCATATACAAACAAATCTCATACAACCGTCCGCCTGCATGCTTTCCAATACGTATTGCGGAGAGCCGCTTGCGCAAGGCACTTTCAGACACGAGCGATCTGGCGGCCCTTGAAGATTGCAGCGTAAGGCGCAAAAAAACGGCCAGGCTCTATTAAAGTTTAAACAACAAGTCGGCGTATGTCGGCATGGGCCACATATCTTTGGGCACCAGCATCTCCATAGCGTCTATATCGGCACGTAACGCCGCCATAGCGGTCATAACCTTGTCCCGGTAGGCTTCCGCCTGTTTCGTGATGCCGTCTGTACCCGCTGCCATCTCCACCGCTTTCTCAAGCTTCCCCAAATTCCTGTAAGACGATATAAGCGCTGCATTCAGTTTCTTCAGTAAATCGGCCTGGACAGAAGCAGGGACAGCGGCGGCTTTGAAGCTGGCCAAGGAATCCGCCAGGAAGGTCGCATATTCGAGTCCGGCAGGTATCAGCTGTCTCTTTGCCATGTCAATTGATACTAATGCTTCGATATTGATCTGTTTTGCATAGGTCTCTACATATATATCGTAGCGGGAATGGAGTTCTTTGTGTGAAAAGACGTCATATTTCTCAAAAACCTTGAGCGCCTTCGGAGCAATGAATGCCTTCAAGGCGTCAACAGAGTTTTTTACGTTGGGTAAGTCCCGTTTTTCCGCTTCCTTGGTCCATTCGTCAGCATAGTTGTTGCCGTTAAAGATTACTCGATTATATTTCTTGTATATTTCCTTAATGATGGCCGCCGCTTCGACATTCTTGTCTTTTGCTTTTTCAAGGCGTGTGGCAATTTCATCCAGAGCCTCTGCCGCGATAGTATTCAGGGTTACATTTGATCCCGCGATTGACTGAGCAGAGCCGACCATCCTGAACTCGAACTTGTTGCCCGTAAAAGCAAACGGCGAGGTTCTGTTCCGGTCCGTATTATCTCTCGGGATTGCGGGCAGCGTGTCAACACCTACAGTTACAAACTGCGCCCCTTTGGTGGATATCTTCTCGCCTTTCGAAATTTTCTCCAGTATATACGTCAATTCTTCACCCATGAAGATGGAAATTATGGCCGGCGGGGCTTCGTTGGCGCCGAGACGATGATCGTTACCGGCGGTCGCGCATGTAGCCCTCAGGAGATCAGCATGGGTATCGACTGCTTTGATCATTGCTGATATGAACAGAAGGAATTGAACATTTTCGCTCGGAGTGCACCCCGGATCGAGCAGATTGATCCCGTCATCAGTGGAAAGCGACCAGTTGTTATGTTTGCCAGAGCCATTGATCCCCGTATACGGCTTCTCGTGAAGAAGGCATACGAGGTTATGACGCAGGGCAACCTTCTGCATAGTTTCCATGACTAACTGGTTATGATCCGTCGCAATATTCGCAGTGGAAAACACAGGGGCCATTTCATACTGGGCGGGAGCCACTTCGTTGTGCTGGGTTTTGGACGTAATACCCATTTTCCATAATTCCATATTGAGGTCGGTCATGTAATCGGAAACTCTGTCTTTTATGGCGCCAAAATACTGGTCTTCAAGCTCCTGTCCCTTGGGAGCTGGTGCGCCGAAAACGGTCCTTCCCGCAAGCATGAGATCAATCCGCTCCAGATAGAACTTTTTATCCACCAGAAAATATTCCTGCTCAGGACCAACGGTGGAGATTACTTTGTTGGATGTTGTATTTCCCAAAGCCATGAGGACCCTCATGGCCTGTTTGGAGACGGATTTCATGGACCGGAGAAGGGGTGTTTTCTTGTCCAACGCCTCACCGTAATAGGAGTAAAACGCCGTCGGAATCGTGAGTGTTACGTTGCCCGCTTCGTCTGTTTTCAGAAATGCAGGGGAGGTGCAATCCCATGCGGTATATCCTCTCGCCTCAAACGTGGCGCGAAGCCCTCCGCTAGGGAACGATGATGCGTCTGACTCGCCCTGAATCAGCTGCTTGCCTGAAAACTCTACGAGCACGCCGCCGTCGTTAGTAGGAGAAATGAATGAGTCGTGTTTTTCCGCAGTAATACCGGTCAATGGCTGAAACCAGTGCGTATAATGGGTTGCCCCCTTCTCAAGAGCCCAGTCCTTCATGGCATTGGCGACTACGTCGGCAACATCCGGCCTGAGTGGCACATCCTTCTCAATTGTTTCCTTCAATGCTTTGTAAATCTGTTTTGGAAGTCTTTCTTTTATTGTTTTATCGTTAAAAACGTTAGAACCAAAAATTTTTGTAAGCTCCATAAGTCCCTCCTTCTGTAGAATATATACCTTAATGCTCCTGTTTCCCTCACCGGAATCGCCAAAAACCATATTTCATATTTCGGAAGGGCGGGCGCTTGCCCTTACCACTGCAACGTGACACATAAGCAGACACAATCCGGCCCGCAACAAAATCTCAGTGCTGAAAAATCTTAGAAATCGATGGTTTGAACCGCTTTGTTTGATATTCTGAAGCCTCTACGAGGACATCAAGGGCAGAATAATATACCCGCACCCCGATGTGCGAATTACTATTATAATACTACAAGTAAAAAAAGGATGCAACATGTTAATTTCTCTCCCCTCATGTCTCTCCCGGCTAGACTTGATCCTCTTCGTGTTTGAATCGGTAAAGCCTAAAAGGAGGGGCAAAATCAACCGTAGCGGTACTGGACGCCATACTCCCCCTTCGGATAACTCCACGCAAGGGCCCCTTCTGCACAGGCAATGAGGCAAGTACCGCATTCAAGACATCCCGCATATTCCACCATAATCTCGTTGTTTTCTTCGTTTCGGGAGTAGAGATGGGCAGGGCAGACAAAGAGGCAGGGGCTAAGTACGCATCCGAAACAGATGGTATGATTTATGATGATATGGCTCTCTTTATCGGTTTTGAATGCGTCTATGGCAAGTTTTTCGTCTATCTTCATATGTTCCTGATCCTATAAAGGTCTTTAAGTCTTTTGAAGGAGAAGAGGTCGGAAGATTTGAGTATCCTGAAGAAGGTCTCCTTCGGATCTTTCCCGAACCACATGATCTTCTCAAGAAGATCGGGGAAGGATTTGGGATAGAGGGAGAAAAGGGCTTCGTTCTCAAGAAAGGAAGGCATGTTCTTAAACGAGGCAAGGTCTTTCAAAACAAAAGTTTCCTTCAATTTCTGTTCATAGAGGGAGAGGCTCTCCGCAGAGTAGTCGTTTTTCTCTTTGGCATGTATGATTGTCTCTGCGGCGATGATACCCGAGGCAACAGCGAACTCCATGCCCCGTACTGTGGCGCCCATGTTGAAAGCAAGCCCTGCGGCATCCCCGGTGAGAAGTATGCCTTGGGCATAGAGTTTCGGGATGTTGTTATATCCTGCTTCGGGGATCACGTGGGCAGAGTATTCAGCCAGGACGCCGTCCCGGATGAGGGGTTTTATCTCCGGTCTTTCCTTGAAGGCATCCATTAAGGTATGGGCCTCCATAGATCGGGACATGAGGGCTTTTATGCCTACCACGAGACCTAAGCTTATGCTCTTTTTATTGGTGTATAGAAAACCTCCACCGAACATCCCTTTGGTCACATCACCAAGGAAAAGTTGCGCTGCTCCATGGGAGGCATCAAGGTTAAAGCGATCCTCAATCTTCTCTTCAGGGAACTCAATCACTTCCTTGATACCTACAGCGTAATTTTTAGGAATGAGCTTCTTTATGAGGCCAGCCTTTTGAGCCATGAAAGAGAGGGCGCCGTCGGCGGCGACTACTACTTTGGCGGGGATCTCTTCGTTGCCTATCCTGACCCCGGTTACTCTGTTATTGTCAAAGAGAAGATCGTCAACCCGGTACTTTGGGATGACAAATACACCCTTCTCCATGAGCCTCTCTGAAAGCCAGCGGTCCAGGGTGGAGCGGAGTACGGTATAGCTGTGCTCCTCTTTTTCAAACCTGTCAGACGAGAGGTTGAGTGTCAGGGAGTTGCTGTCGCCTAATAGACTCCACCGTTCGCTTACCACTTTCCTCTCAAAGGGGGCGTCTTTGAGCATATCCCTTGCGAGGCCCTCCACAGGAAGAAGATAAATCCTGCCACCCGTCACGTTCTTGCTGCCAGGAAAGTCACCTCTTTCAAGGACGATGACCTGGAGATTGTTCTCTGCAAGTTTATACGCGCAGGAGAGTC
>JAISPL010000024.1 GCA_031274925.1 Syntrophobacterales bacterium
CCCCATCGAATGTACCGTCAGTTCGGGGCGTTCCATTAGAGTTCATGGTGCCGTACCCTCCCGATGAGGAGGCGTCAATTGCGGACTGTATGTCGGCGGCGGAACATGAGGCTGCCAGTTTACATGTTCCGGTCTCTCCATAACGGCACATAACGGTAGTGTATGCCGCCAATGAATACGATGGAAGAGCCATGCTGATACCCAAAAGAAGGGCACAGGTAAGCATTATTGCAAACAAGGATGAAACGTGGTTGGTTTTTTTCATTCTCATACCTCAAAACTCTTTATAGAGTCATTTGATGCGCGGCTTAACAGAGACAAAATTATTTCCGCTGCACATCCTAGCTTGGCAAAATTCTACCTCGCAGAAAAGTTTAAATAAAATGATCATCATTACAAGGACAGATTAAATTTATTCCAGTTTCACAGATTCTCTTGAATTTTATAAGCAAACTTGATGCCACATAAGGCTTAGATTGATTACCTGACTGATTAATATCTTCCCGGACCCATCGACACATATTTCTGAAGTATTATTCCTTCGCTTAATAGCATAAATAGTATGATTTGCGCTACGCTAATAGCCCAGGCAGGGATTATATCAGTAATTCAGTAATTGCTAATCGAAGGTCCATACTTCTCCTTTTATTGCTCCATCAACTCTCGCTGAATAAGCTCGCTCGTGAGAAGACGGTGTATCTCTGACGTATAATTTCCAAGACCTTTGATGTGTCGATTGACAATATCTTCAAGAATTCTCCCATGAAGGTAAGGCCTTTGGCGACTGCGGTAATCCAAGAGAATCTGTCTTACATATCGGGACAATTGATCACGATACCAAATACGAAAATGATAAAATTTGTGTCTTCCGAGAAAGAGCCTTTCAAGGCGTACCGAGGCGAACATATGATCAATTTTTGACAGCCACTGAGGCATCCCATAGTCATACGCATATTCCGACTTTACAGTAAACTCTTGAAAAAGGTGATGCATTTTTCCTATAACGGGAATGGGCCTATACAATAACCCTCGATCCGTAGGTATCCTGGCTAACGCGCGGTTTCTTTCGGCGATAAGACGCAATGACGGCTCTTTACTCAAAATGACACTACGAGGAGCCTGATACGTCAAAGCGACAATCTCGTTGTCCAAATATGGAGAGCGTACTGTAAGTTGAGATTGCTCAAGAGAAAATTGCGCGTAATGATGCCATGGTATCTGTTTGAAGGCTATAAATGATTGGATAGATCCCTCCTCTTGTTCGTGGATATAGGTTGAAGGAGTGTTTTTGACAAGTTCCGCAAATTCCGGGTCCAGCAATTCTTCCCGGAAAAGCTTTGGTTTAAACGCTACATTCCCCCGCAAAATTTCAGACCCATAATTGCCGGTCAAGCGTACAGGGGCAATCTGTCGTGCCAATCGGTTGACATAGAGTTCAACGGATCCTGTTATATCCATTGCTCCATCGGAAATAAATATGGCTTTTTCGGCCAGTTTGGGAAACTCTTTAAAAAAGACAGGTCCCACAACGATTGTATCATGCGGTTGGTTACAAATCCTCGCTATCTTACGAGCGATCGAAACATCCGTACAGTCACGATATGTACCGCCGAAAGTGTAGCATGGCAATTCTCCGGGATCAGGATGCGACCAAGCCATGATCAGGCGGCCATCCAAACCGCCTGTGAGCGACATGGCTACTTGATTTGGCCCGCGACGATAACGATGTATCACGCGACCGAAGGTTTCCTTCAGTCTTTCATAATACTCTTCTCCGCTCAGCATCGGTTGACCCTCCCATACTGATGGATCAAAGTAGGTTCGCTTTTTCACATTTTGCTTTCGGGCAAATGTCCAGATTGATCCCCCCGGGATAAGGGAAATCCCTCGAAAAAGAGTTCTATTTTGTAGCACGCATCCAAAAGAGAACGTTTCCGCCAGGCTCGTTAGATTCAAAGTGCGCAGTTCCGGCAGAACTTTCAAGAGCGATTTGGCTTCCGAGGAAAAATAGAGCCTGCCATCGCGCTCATGATAGTAAATTCGGTTCAACCCATACCTGTCATTGAATAACGCGACAATCTTCTCCCGAAGGTCTACCACCACACCACTGAACCAACCGTTGAGTTTGTCGATAAAACCGAGTCCGTGTTCCTCGTAGAGATGCACCAGATAACCGGCGCCCCCTGGATCATATTCATGCCCCCGGGTCCTGAGATATTCTAAGTCCGCTTGGTCTGTAAAATCCTCACCGGAGAATATGAGACAGATATCCTTATTCTCGTTCCATATTGGTGCACAATCCGAAAACGAACCGTCATGGTTTACCCATCCGATATAGAATCCAAGTTCCTCATTAGAATAGGTTCCTCTTCGGTGGAAGGCTTCATGCGTCATACGTACACTCATCAGCTCAAGGGCAAATCTCTGCTCCTCGGCTGAACCCTCGCCAATAATTCCTACAATTCCAGGCATATGTTTTTCCTAACTGTGTTGCTAATATCCAGCACGATAATAAACAGAAGATTGAGGGTACGCAGAACCTGCATTCCGATGCTTGGTTTATGTTGCTTCTCTTAAGAAAACTGCATTTGGAGCCGGCGGGAGGATTCGAACACTCCATCTGCTGAATGGAATTCAACTGTTCTGCCCATTGAACTACACCGGCTTTATTTGGCAATATACTTCTATAATATTAACTCAGGAGCACGGAAAATTCAACCATTTAATTTCCGTTTCCTCCCTCTTCCTCTCCTTTCATTTTCCTTTCATACCATTTTGTCCGCACATCAATGAGATAATTATTTAATTTTACAGGAATCAATCCCGCGATGCCATGATGAAGCCTAAGTTTAAGAACTATCCTGCCTCTATTGCTTACAGGTATATAATACCTAGGTATTTCTATCATTTTAAAACCATTACGGTTCTTGAACTCAATTATAGGGGTATTTGTTCTCTTTCCATAAATGTACTTTCCGTAGGTAAAGTATTTCATCTGTCTCTTTTCGCATATCTCCACTGTTTTAGCGATTAATGCGTTGGTAGGCCTTTTATCCTGATGCCTGACCATGGAGATAATTTGCATAATCTTTGCCGCTTGCCCTACGTATACCACTTTTATGAACCCTATAAGCTCGTCATTGAGGTAGGCTCCTATGAAATCGCATTTTGACAAATAGGTTGCATTCTCCCGCTTTACCGTATCAAAATCCTTGCCATAATGCCAAAAGTATCTACCTTGCCTGACAGGGGTTTCGTTATAGATGTTTACAATGCCTTTCACTAATTCATCATTAAATTCAACAACTTTTGTATTGACACCTCGTTTGGCCGACCTTCTCACATTTTTTCTGGTCGCCTGCGGCAGCCCGGCCCACCATTCATCAAACGTCGCTAACCTAATTACCGCAACATTGTCCCACTCCATATAGTACCCATATTTAGGTGAAGCCTCAGACAATGTTTGCATGAATGTAAAAATATCTATCTTCGCTCCAGCGCTTACGATTGCTTTTACTACTTCCTCCGGAGCCTTAAGAGAACTTCTTTCAAGCCAGTTTTCGTCGTAGATCTCTCCAATCCTTGCGATCCCCCGTGAAACGTTGAGCGATATCTCATTTAGATTGATTATGGACATTAACTCGATTCCTTTCTTATTGTCTTAATGGTTCACATGGCAACACGGGTCTCTCCGGCCAGAAACAAGCGCAAAACAACCGGTTGAACTTTCTGCACCCATACAGATAATCAATTCATACGTCTTAAATTTGGTCCATCGCCTTCAGCATCATATATTCTTTATGATTTCCAACATTATTTGTTCATTTATTTTAGCTTTACAGCCTATCATATATCATAATTTCATCACTTTTCTCATACAGTTTCTATCTGTACGGATCTTCAAAACCTTGATCGAAGTATTGCCCATATTTTCCGGCTCTTTCAGGTAACTGACTAAATCGGCTTATATTAAGACCGGGGTTTTGTTTCATTTAGTTTAAGAAGCAGAAGCGCCAGGGCCTTATACGTGGTCGCCTGCGCCCAATGGATCATTGGCGTCTTCAATGTAAAGACGGGATATCGTGTAAAATAAAAATAACCCGACTTATCCTGCATATTTTCAATGGCCCACTTGGCGACCCTCAAAGCCAATTCGAGCGATGCGTGATCATAGTCGGAAAAATTGACCAGCGTCTCTATCGATTGAGATATACACTGGCTGTCAATGGGATATGCGCGGTTATGGTAATACTTTGGCCTGCCGGTCGCCTCAAAAAAGTTATTTTTATAAAATTCGAAGCCTCGCTTCAGATTGCCCTCATACGTCTTGTCTTTCGTACTTTCTATGTAAGATTTTAAGGCGTCCAGATTATATCCAGTATGGAAATTATCAATCCAGTGATACTTTGTTTCTTCTCCGTAAAGCCAGGAACCATCAGGTAACTGCCTGGTACACGTGTATGCCATTGCTTTTTTGGCCACTTTCAGGTATTCCATTCTTTCAATGTAAGTGAACGCTCGTGCCAGCAAGGCAGCCGCTAACATGCTCTGATTATGAATAGTACAATCCCCCTCCCCTTTGGCTGTATAATTAAGACAAAAGCCTGAGGCCGTCTCGTTTCTCGGTATCGACAATATCCAGTTACAGACGCTTTCAACCACTTCCAGATAAGCTTTGTTTCCCATGACTTCGTACGCCTCAAGAAACGCAAAACCAATAAGGCTCGTCCAGACGGTGATGGGTTCGAATTTCCCCTGCCTGCCGCCACGGCTTGCGAAATCAAACATTTTACCCCAAGCATATTCTTCGTGGCCCGGCGCTCTATTTGTCATCAGCCAGTTGAGACATGCTATTGCCTTATCTTTATGCTTCTCAACGCCTGTTGCCCTAAACCTCGTGAGATAGCCCCAAGCCATATAGCCACGCCCGATAAAAGAATCTTTCGGTTTCACGCCCAAAAGCGGGCGAAGGTTAATCGGACTTCGCCAAATGAGTTGCTGGAGCAGACGATCAAGGAATAGGTTGCCCAGCGTGAGGGGTCTCACATATGACGTCAGACCGTCTGCCGGATCATACCCTTTATAATTGTGGTCTTCTATCCATTTTTCCAGTTTTTCCAAGCTATCTTCGAATATTTGTCGCATCTCGTCGCATCATATGCGGGACTAATGATCCCGTTTAAACTCAAATGCCCGGCGGAATATTTCATGAAGTCTCCGCGTTTGTTCCGCTCTGTAAAATTGCATAAGTTCCGCCGATATGGGCCTTTTTGCCCTGCTCACGAAAGCCCAGACATATCCCCATAGCAATAGAATACCCCCAATTACATAAGGCTTATTCTTCATCTGGAAAATAGATCTGAATAAATGCCATAAAGGGTGGCCGCCCAGACAGTAGTTCTTCTGCCCATACTTGAATTGTACTTTCAGTGTGCCCGAGTCTCCTGTACCTATCTTGCGGTGATGAAGACACGTCATGTCCGTAAATGTGCGTGTTTTCCATCCTTTCATCCTGGCCGTCGTAACCGCAACCCAGTCGATACCCCCTCCTTTAATGGGAATGTATCCGCCTATTTCCTCAAAACATTCACGCCGGAATAGTTGGCATGCCCCGGAAACATGTTCAATATTCGTGAATCTGTAGTCGTAGTGCTTCCCGTCCTCCACAAAAGGAGTCCCCGCAACCCCGAGTGCAGGGTCGCCGGCAAATTTCGCCAAAAGAAAATTAAAATAATTACCTTCGAAGGAAATATCAGCGTCAAGATTTCCTATAATGTCATATTCTATTTCTGTCTCTGTTATCTTTGCGTAACCGGCATTAAAACAATGAACCTTCGCCGCGAACTGCCGGTCGGTATGCTCCGGCATCCGGATCAGTTCCATCCAAGTAGTTGTCTGAGCATATTTTCCGACAATCTCATCCGTACGATCGGTCGATCCATCACTGACAATTATCCATTTTTCGGGTAAAATGGTTTGAGACACCACCGACTTAATTGTCTTCTCTATACTAGACTCCTCGTTACGGGCTGGAGTTATCAGGACATATCTATAATTGTTCTTCATTGGCATTTGCGGTCCGAATTGTCAAAAAACTCTTTCCTTCGCTGCGCTCACGCCGCAGACCGTCAGAAGCGTACTTAGGTGATAACAAACTTTTACAAGGAACTTCATGAAAAGATCGTGCCTTATAAGTATTAATATCGGCAAAGCCGGAGTATATATCATGATAGCTAAGAACGATTTGACCGAATCAATACTGAGCAATGAAATTCTTTCCGACTTGGCGAAAGCCGAACCTTGAAGAAACGCTTTCCGAACCCAATAAGATCTTCGGAATCTTTCCGGCGGGACAATTTCGCTTACGCAGGCTTCATTGCACCAGATAAACCTATTGCCCTTTTGGAGTCTTCTTCTGAAGAAATCCCCATCTTCTCCTCCTGTCTTTCCAAAGAGAGGATTAAAAGGGTCACCCCCATCGACAAGTATTTCCCTTTTCAACAATACGTTACCCGTTCGAGTATATCTGGCGTCACGGAGAATAGTTCCGGTTGAAAATGACCTTCTCTCGCATATCTTGCTGCTTATGATCCAACCGGGAGGTTGTGTCTCGAAATATGGCTTGACCGGCCCCAATATACCGTCGGCCTGAAACCTACAAAAAGCTTCATACAAATTAAGAAGCCAATCTTCATCCGGGATTTCGTCATCGTCAATAAAAACAATTAGATCGCTTTTTGCGTTCTTCACAGCCCTGTTTCTTGCCAGGGCGATATTTTGTTCAGGCTCTACATGATAATCAATGGGAATCTTTGACCGAAGTGCGTACGTTTCTACTGTCTCGCGGGCAGACTCTTCCGAGTCATTGTCGACAATCACTACGGAATATCCGAATAAACCGTCTGTCTTTTGCAGTATTGCCCCGGCTAACAGCCGTTCCAAAAGTTCAGGCCTCCTGTATGTGCAGACGCATATGCTGACGTGTTTATCTTCCGCCATTTTACATTTATTAAACATACTGCTATTTCCACTTGAGGGTAAATGCATCTATCGCTTCTTAAGCGTTGGCTTTGTGCTTGTTATTTATACCACCTATAGATTCTCGCCAAAAGCCTCCTCTTACGCTCAATGGCTCTCAATGCCGACAGCGCCCTCAGAATCATATTGCCACTGAGGGAAACCCCGAACGCGCAAGCCTGCCATTGACGAGATCTTAAGGAATCCAAGACCGACTCCTCTGTTATGGTTGCTTTTCCGTTTAAAGTCATAGACAGCGGAAAAAACTGACGCCGATCATGAAAATCAATCCCCGCGAAGGCAACGAGGTCCAACTCTTTGGGAAGGGGAAAAACGGTCTGACTCGGTGCCCATCCATCCGACTTACGATTCCACAGTTCAAGACCTGTCAATCCTGTTTTCCAGGCGGGATTAAAAACATTCCACGCATTAAGCCGGGATGGATGCGCAAGCACAGCCACCCCATTTTCAGTTGTAACCGTCTCCAGCAATCTGCCCGTAGGTACTCTTTCGCCCAAGAAACGTGCGCTTCCCCACACAAGAATGTGAACAATATTGCTCGCATCACTATATTCAATTCCAGGAATAATGAGCATTCGGTCAGTACTCGCCTGCGCACACGCTTCCCGATACCGCTCAAAACGTGGTTGAGTAAACCCTCTGTCATGTTCTGCCGTCATAATTATCCGATAACCCCGACGGTTGAACTCAACCGCAAGAGTTTTGAGCGGCCACTTACCATCATATGACCAGTCGGAGTGCACATGGACAGCGGCTTTAAGTCTTTCCCGCCTCATCTCCCACGCTTGGATAACTGGTCGCGTAATGTGTAATACGAGTCGACGAACAAAACTTTCGGGTCGTCCCTTCGCCAGTTGTAAAGGAAATCACCACGTCGAACAGTTACGACGTCGCGTAGAGCTTTCCAGAACGATGGCCACTTCCTCAAGGCCTTTGATTTTGGTCCGCGTAATACAAATATAGGATACATGAGCTCCCGCCCTAAGTGCCTGCACACGATCCCTGGCGCACCAAGAGGCTCGGCAATGGTTACTGTCGTGCCAATCGAAAGATTGATGTTCCAAGCCGGATATTCCAACCCCTGGCGCCTTGCGAGGGCCATACTGCCCCAAGGCCGACCGTTTATTTCCATAAACCACGCAACCCCCGAAGCGTCGCGTAACAGCTCAATCATGAAAAGTCCACGCCACTCCGCTGTACTTACCAGCTTCTCTATAGGAGCAATGAACTCCTCCGATACTTTCTGAGAGATACAGGCACTGGACCCAGAGCCATGAGGGTTCATCATTCTCAATCTCTTATGAGCGCTCCATGCTCTTATATGTCCGGGGGTAGCAAGGCCAAAAACACCCTCCCCGACACCGTTAATTAACGGCTGCGCCAAGAGCGGCATCGCGCCGTCCCATTCATTCAGTGCCTTCTCCAATTCTTCACGGCTTCCACATATCCAAGTCCGATATTTTCGCAATCGGTTCTTAATGGGAAGGACACTCTGTGCCGGTTTAAGAATGAACGGAAATGCTATATTATTGTTCAGTATGTCTCTGGGTGTCTCGGCGAGAAATGTTCTGGGTACTTTAAATCCTGCATCCATTGCGGCCTGAATTTGCACGGACTTATCAAGAGCCAAATCAATATTGACACCGCTGGGACCAGCCAATGTCCAGCCATGACTCAGGGAGACTCTGCCACACATCCACACCGCCGAGTCATCCAACGGAAATAAGACACGCTGCGATTCTTTTACCGAAGTGGCAAGCGAGACCAACAAGGCATTCAGTTCGGCGAGGCCCTTCGCGAGGTCTGTCTCAGGAGGGGTAATTTCATAACATGTGACATAACGGCTGTGGTGGAGGGAAGACCGTCGCCCTCTCCGAGCAAATGCAATTACCTCAAAGCCTTCATCCACTAAACTCCACACTACCTCCGGCGCAGAGAGTGCTTCCGCAAATCCCACCAAGACAAGTACTTTCGAGTTTTTGCCCTGTGCCGCCTCTAAAATCTGTGATCTCATGAATTCAAGCACGGAAGATCAAATATTTCCAAAATTGATAAGTCTGTCTGTTTTAAACATTTTGTTGACTCCTTCATTTGTGAGAAATGATATTACAGATTTGTTTTCCTTATGTGGGTGAGCCACTATCTCGATTACGTCACGGTTCAAGACTACCGCCTTTACCATCCCGTCAAATATTCCTTCAAAGTCTGCGTGTGCCAAATCAAAATAGCCGTCCGTGGTCCTCGTTTTTTTCCTCAGGTAATACTGATGAACGGTCCTATATATTTTCTTTACCAAGGATTGCCTATTATTGGTAATCAACTTCTGAGACCGAATGTAAGGGATACCATATTTTCCGGCAACTTCGACCATAGCGTCCAATACAGGCCAAAATAGGTGGAGGTGGTGGTGGTGATCCATATGGGTGATTAAAATGCCGCTATCTAAAACCTTCTCAACTTGAAACGCATATTCCTTAACCAGATCTGTCCTGCTATATTTGAACCATTTGGCATTTGTGGCGGATTTTTCTTTGGAATAGAATCTGCTTGTCGATGGGTCTAAAACTGATGATGGTTGTTTCGAAATAGGATTGAACTCGTCGAGCGTCAGATGAACGCCCACTCCCAATCCAGGATTTCTCTTTGAAATATTTACCGCTCCGTCAAATGCACAACCGGCAGCAATCAATGATGCGCTCGTCATAATGCCGTTTCGGTGGCAGAATTCTATGGATTCATTTACATCCTCAGACTTCCCGAAGTCGTCTCCGTTTACTATGATCTTCGTTGCGCTAATCAAAGATATCTCAAGATTACGATTAATTCCGAGATCATTACATTACGTCTGAAATCGGAATAATTTTTGGGCATTGATTTCGTATATACCGCAAAAGCAGTCTTAGCCCTTGCGCGTCAGTCTGTCCACCAAGCTAAAGTATTCCAGTTTCTTTTTTTCCCATGAAAATTCAGCCACAAATTTGGACGCGTTATCCACGAGCAGTCTTCTCTTTGTTTTGTTAGTGGCTAAATCAAGCATGGCAGAGGCTAAATCAGACACGTTTTCCGGCTCGAAAAATCTCACTACCGAATCGTTGAAGTAATAGCTGTCAATCTTTGTTCTCGACATAATTACAGGGACTCCAAGGGACATAAATTCGAGGCTTTTCGTGCTGAACGCCTCCCCTCCAAATGGATCATTTCTCTTTGGAATGATACAAAGGTCGGCATTTGCCATTAACTCGGCAACTTCTTCTATCCGCACCGGAGGCTGAAACAGGATCCGGGATGAAAGTCCCGCCGAGTCTGCCATTTCTCTCAATTTATCCAACTCGCTTCCACGACCGTAAATGTGAAACTCAGCCTGCGGCACTTGCGCGGCAATGGACATAAACGCTTCAATCGCGAGGTCAAGTCCCTGGTGCCAATTTAAAGTCCCCGGATACATCATAATAAATTTATCATCGTTTCGTGTCCGTTTCCTCGGGAAAAAAATAGACGGATCCGGATAATTCAGAAGAGTGGTGCATCGGCTTGGTGAAACCGACCTTGAACACAGCTTTTTCTCCCAAATATGGTTTGATATGATGACATGGTCCGCGAATCCGCACGACAACTTCTCCACCGTCTTAAGCGCTCTGAATAACATACCGTTGTCCGCCCGTGAAAATTTACTTACATAAAGCTCTGGAACAATATCATGAATATCCAAGATGATCTTACAACCGGAAAGCTTCGGCAACAATGCGGCAAAGACCTCAAAGTCAGGGATGGAGTGGACATGAATAAAATTGTATGGATTCCTTGAGTGCTCTTTCGATAAATAGTATGAGGAGTGTAAAAAAAATCGTACCAGTTTTTCAAGATATGAAAATTTGCCTTTCTCGTCGGGGGTCCTCTCCTGGATGCGGTAGACATTAACCGCCTTAAAAGTCTCGAAGGCCGGCTGCCCCTTTTTCCTCAGCGAGATAACATCAACCTCATCGCCGCGGGAGGCAAGAGACTCTGCATACCTCTTGACCCGTCCGTCGTTCTCATAGAACGAGTACGTGAGCATACACACTTTTATTCCATGTTCTCGAACTATTCCCTGAGTGTTCGTCACCACTCTCATAGCGCTCACGATAAATCAACTCCCTTGCCGGAATTAGGGTACTAATGGGATCACGATATTACAGCCGCTCATATGCTTTCACGAACCGTTCTCTTGGATGCGGTCATCTTTTATTCCCCCGGTAATATATCCTTTCTTTTTCTGACGAGGGTATCGGATAAATTACCGGGCAGATATGTGATGACACATTTTATGAGGGAACGGACAGAAGGATGAAGCAACAGAGATCTCATATAGGAATGCCTGGCTTCCGCTTTTCTGTTGGCCAGAACCAACATATTTCCCAGAGCTCTCAGGTTTTGGCCTTGCTTGCGCTTAATGGCCGTGTATTCCTGCCGCGTCAAATCTCCACGACTCAGAAGAGAGTCATATACTTTACCAAATGCCTTGTGGCGATACGTACCCCTCTTTAGGCTTTGAGCCATCAAATTTTCTATCGCCTCGTCACGCCTGAAAACTTCGACTAATTCCCTTTTTGAAATCGTGAACGGGCCTTCAAGCGCCATGCGGGCAATCACATCCAGGTCTTCCGCGATGGAAAGCCCTGCGTCAAATAATCCAGCGCGCAACAATGAGTATCGCCGCATAACCGATGACTGTAGAAACCACATCGCATGCTCAATGACCAGAGCTAGCGGCTTTTCCAAGACCAAATATTCTTTAGTCCCGAATTTGACAAGAAAATTCGATTCGGTAAAGAGACCGATTCTTTCCATCTCAAGAGAGACAGAGAACGCATTGGTCATATGAGCTACAGCCTTAGGAAACTCCTTGATTCGCTCGTACTGTGAGGAAAGATAATCGGGATTCCATTCATCATCAGAATCAAGGAATGCCACCCACGGTCCTTTCGCCTGCATGGTTCCCGTATT